>CALAIJ010000345.1 GCA_937923365.1 uncultured Sulfitobacter sp. | reverse complement strand
CGCCCACCATCGGCGGTATTTTTGCCGCCAATGTAAGCGGACCGCGGCGGATCAGTGTCGGGGCCGCGCGTGATTTTCTGCTTGGCGTGCGCTTTGTTGATGGGCAGGGGCAGATCGTCAAGAACGGCGGGCGCGTCATGAAGAACGTCACGGGCTATGATCTGGTCAAGCTGATGGCCGGATCGTTCGGCACGTTGGGCGTGCTGAGCGAGGTGTCGCTCAAGGTCTTGCCGCAGCCCGAGACCCAGGCCACGCTGGTCTTGAGTGGTCTGACGGATGCCGACGCCGTCGCTGCCATGAGTGCGGCAATGGGATCCCCTTTCGAGGTCACGGGCGCTGCGCATGATCCCGCAGTTCGGCAGACTTACTTGCGGATCGAAGGGTTTGCCGCCTCCGTCAGGTACCGACTGGAGCGTTTGAAGGCGCTGTTGGACCTTGGGCAGATGGACGTGTTGGAGGCTGCTGCCAGTGAGACGCGCTGGACCCAGCTTCGCAATGTCACAACCTTTGCAGACCAGACCGGCGATGTCTGGCGTATCTCGTGCAAACCGTCCGACGCGCCCGCCTTGGCCGACCGGGCAGAAGCGCAGGGACATCTGTTCGACTGGTCGGGTGGGTTGATCTGGCTGCGCATCGCGCAGGGGGAGGACCTGCGCGCGCGCCTTGGGTCCTTTGATGGCCACGCCACGCTGGTGCGGGCAGATGCGCAGACAAAGGCGCGCTTGGGAATGTTCCATCCCGAAACGCCAGGCGTTGCCCGTTTGACCGCAGGATTGCGGGCGCGGTTTGATCCCAAGGGTATCTTCAACGCCGGACTTATGGGGGCCAGCGCGTGATCTGGTTTGCCGCGTTCATCCTGTTCTTTGGGGGCGGCCCTTTGTTGTTTCGTGCGTTGACCCATCACCGTGCGTCGCGTGCAGGTCTGCGCAAGCTGGCCGTATTGACTGTGCTCTTCGCCGTAAGCGGCACGGCTGTGCGCTATGGTGCAGCCTATTTGCCCACCCAGCAGGTCTGGCCCACATTGACTAGCATCATCGCCATGTGGCTTGCGTGGATCAGTGCCTTGGCTTTTGGCACACAAGCATTGCGGCGGTCTGACCGTAGCTTGCGCATGAAGCGTTGGTCCGGTGTGATTGGCGCCTTGGGCACGACAATTCCGTGGTTCGGGCTGGCCTCGGCCAATATGGTTTGGGGGTGACGCAATGGCGCTGGCGATCATGTTCCTTGGCCTGCCTGTCGCGATTTACCTGTGCCTTGTGCTGGTGCCTGTGGGGCGTGCGTGCGGCGCGGTTGGGACAGGCCCTGCGCGGGTGGATGTCTTTATGCAGCCGGCCTTGGGTATCGCCCCAATTGCAGCGCGCGCGAGAGCTTTGACGGGAGGGGTCGGGCGCCGATGTGCCGCATGCCTTGCCGGACAAAGCAATCCTCCAGCAACCACAGCGGTGCTTGCGCCGCTCTTCCTTCTTGTCGGGGTCTAAGCCCCTTTCCGAACCGGAGCCTTCATGCAAACGACATTCACGCCAGAGCAGCTTGCCGATCCCGCTACCCAGCGCAGCAACGAGATATTGCGCGCTTGTGTGCATTGCGGATTTTGCACAGCGACCTGCCCGACCTATCAGGTGCTGGGGGATGAGTTGGACAGCCCGCGGGGGCGCATCTACCTCATCAAGGACATGCTGGAAAACAACCGTGAGCCGGACGAAAAGACCGTCAAGCATATCGACCGGTGCCTGTCCTGTCTGGCCTGCATGACCACCTGTCCCTCGGGTGTGCATTACATGCATCTAGTCGACCATGCGCGCGCCTATATCGAGGACCGCTACAAACGCCCCTTCACCGACCGCGCCCTGCGCTGGGTCCTGGCGCGGGTGCTGCCCTACCCGATGCGGTTTCGTGTTGCCCTATTGGGGGCCAAGATGGCGCGGCCCTTTGCATGGATGATGCCGGACGCACGGCTGCGCGCGATGATCGCGATGGCGCCCAAGGTGATCCCGCCTGTCAGCCGCAATGACGATCCGCAGAGTTTTGCGCCCCAAGGGCCTGCGAAGAAGCGCGTAGCGCTGATGACGGGCTGCGCGCAAAAGGCGCTGAACACGGATATCAACGACGCGACCATCCGCCTGCTGACGCGACTGGGGTGCGAGGTGGTGGTCGCCGAAGGCGCAGGCTGTTGTGGCGCGCTGACCCATCACATGGGCAAGGCGGACGAAAGCCACGCAACAGCCGCCCGCAACATCACCGCCTGGTGTGCTGAGATGGACAGCAAGGGTCTGGATGCCATTGTCATCAACACCTCTGGCTGCGGCACCACGATCAAGGACTATGGCCACATGTTCCGCAACGGGCCTTTGGCAGAGGATGCCGCACGGGTATCCGCCATTGCGCGGGACGTGTCCGAGGTCCTGATCGACCTGCGGGAAGGCGAGGGCTCAGCGCCACCTGAACCCCTGACCGTCGCCTATCATGCCGCCTGCTCGCTGCAACATGGCCAGCAGATCAAGACTTTCCCCAAGGACTTGTTACGCAGTGCCGGATTTACCGTGGTGGAGCCGAGTGACCCGCACCTGTGTTGCGGCTCCGCTGGCACCTACAACCTGATGCAGCCGGAAATTTCTGCCCAGCTAAAGACCCGCAAAGTCAAAACCTTAGAGGCCAGGAAGCCGGATGTGATCGCCGCAGGCAACATCGGCTGCATGATGCAGATCGGGTCCGCCACAGGCATCCCGATCGTGCACACTGTTGAACTGCTGGATTGGGCCACAGGCGGCCCAAAACCCCCCGCGATGAGCGGTAATCCGCAAGTTGACGCTATTCCGCGTCTGAAATAGCGGACTTGGGCGATTTGCCCTAATTTTGCCGCATCTCGGAGGTAGCCCCCATACAACGACTTATCTTCGAGGTTTTCGTGCGACGTTGGATGGCCCTTTCATTGATGGCTCTGGTGGTAGGAACCACTGGATTTGCACAAGACGCCCGGCTTAGGCAGCTGGACAACGGTGTTGCCGCAAAATCGTGGGAAGCGGTCGGGCGCCTCGATATTGGCGGCAAAGGGTTTTGCACCGGCACGCTGATTGCCCCGCGGCTGGTTCTGACGGCGGCGCATTGCCTTTATGACACAGATACCCGCGAGCGGATCGACCATAGCGTGATCGAATTTCGCGCAGGCTGGCGGCGCGGGCGGGCGGAAGCCTACCGGGATATCCGCCGCGCTGTGATCCACCCTGACTATGTTTTTGACGGCCAGGTCTCGTCCGATCGTGTGCGCAATGATCTCGCCCTTTTGGAATTGCAGCAACCCATTCGCAACAGCTCTATCAAGCCCTTTGGCACCGCAGCGCGCCCCCGCCCCGGGGACAACGTAGGTGTCGTCAGTTATGCCAAGGACCGTTCCGAGGCGCCCTCCCTGCAGGAAGTTTGCAGCGTGCTGGCCCAGCAGGAAGGGGTGCTGGTCACATCCTGTTCCGTTGATTTCGGGTCCAGCGGTGCGCCGATATTCACGTTCCACAACGGGGAAGCCCATATCGTCTCTGTCGTGTCCGCCAAGGCAGAGGTCGACGGTAAGAACGTGTCACTGGGCACCGCTTTGGCCACACCGTTGGCCTTGCTTCAGGCCGAACTGGTCGCGGGCAAAGGCGTGTTTGAGGCAGGTGGCACCAACAAGCGCGTGAGGGTCGGGACCGGCAACCGCGACAACAGCGCAAAGTTTGTAAAACCGTGAAGCGGATGTGGCGGCATACCTTTCAGGCCGCTGCTTTGGCCACGCTTCTGGCCGCGCCTGTGGCCTCGGAAACGACCCGTTTGCAGGGTCTTCTCACCCAGAACGACGCGCGCGCATGGGTCGCCGTCGGGCGGCTTGATACCCAAGAGGGCGGGTTTTGCACCGGCACCTTGATTGCTCCCGATGTGGTACTGACGGCCGCGCATTGCGTCTATGATCTGACGACCGGCAAGCTGCTGGACACGACCACCATGCGGTTCCGCGCCGGGCTGACCCGTGGCAAAGTCACCGCAGAGCGGCCTGTCGCACAAATCGTGGCACACCCGGGCTTCGACCCTAAAACAGGTTTCAACGCCGAGAATGTGGTGAATGACGTCGCCTTGTTACGACTTGAAACAGCTATCCCTGTCGAACAAGTGCCCCCTTTTGTCGTCCACTCCGGCGAGATTGAAAAAGGGCCTGTCAGTGTCGTGTCCTATGGCAAAGGCCGGTCTGATCTGTTGTCGCGGCAAAAGCAGTGTAAGGTGCTGGAACGCTACGACCGCCTGATTGCGATGGATTGCGATGTCACTTTCGGCTCCAGCGGCGCGCCTGTCTTTACCCATCTCAACGGGCGCGGACGCGTGCTGTCCGTCGTCTCCGGCATGGGCCATCATCTGGGCAAGAAGGTCTCTTTCGGGATGGAACTGGAACGTGTTGTCACCGATCTGAAACGCACTTTGCGGGCCAATGCACCGCGCCCCAAGGCCAAGGTCAGGCGTCTTGGGCTGGCGGGTAACAAGGCCGGAACAGGTGCCAAATTCGTCAAACCTTAAGGTCTTGAAAGGCGCATTAACCCTTCCCATATCAGCGATGTTGCGGTGCCTCAAAGAGGGCTGCAACGCCATAACCCAAGGGGCCCGTCCAATGGTGGAGGGCTCTGAAATGTTCAATCGCTCAAAGATGAGGATGATCCTATGCGTACGTTTGATTTTGCACCGCTTTACCGTTCCAGCGTTGGTTTCGACCAGATCGCCAACATGATGGACCGGGTCCTGACCAGCGACACCAGCACCCCCAGCTATCCGCCTTACAACATCGAGAAAACCGACGAAGATGCTTACCGCATTACCATCGCCGTGGCCGGTTTCTCTGATGCCGACCTCAGTGTCGAAGTGCGTGAGAAGTCGTTGATCGTCTCTGCCCGCAAGGCGGACGAGGACGAGAACAAGACCTACCTGCACCGTGGCATCGCCACCCGCGCGTTCGAGCGCCGGTTCCATTTGGCCGACCACGTTCAGGTCACCGGTGCTGCCCATGCCGATGGCATGCTGCACATCGATCTGGAGCGTCAGGTGCCCGAAGCCCTGAAGCCGCGCCAGATCCAGATTTCCGGTGACGTAAAAGCCGTGACCAAAGACGTGGTGGACGCCAAAGCCGTCAACTAAGCCTTGAGGCTCTGACACAGATGAAGGCCCGGCGTGGATGCGCCGGGCCTTTTTATTCCTTGGCCGACAATGAACTGCACGGAATCAAGGCCGTCAGGCCGCCGTGCAACGCCATCCCGGGGGCTGGCACTGCCCTCACTTTCGCGACAGGCTTTCGGCCAGACGCATCAACTGCACCGCCTCAGCGCGGTAGCCGTAAGGGTCGGCCCCCTTGGTCGCATTGGCCAGCGCAATCGCATCGCCATAGGACCAGGTGCCTGTGTAATCGCTGTCGCGCAGCAACTGCCCAAAGCCTGCCATGGCCGCGGCAAACCCTGCGTCCGAGGCGTCACTGGCCACAATCGGTGTCTCGATCAACTGGCTGGTGTCTTCGCCGGGTGCCTTGTAGCGCAGCCGCAGAAAGGCCAACTCATCGCTGCCGCTCTTCGCTGTATCTTGGTCGGCATACCGCAACGGATCGTTTAGCCTTGCAGGCGATCCGACAGGCGTCACCTCATAGAGCGCGGTCACCTGGTGGCCTGCACCGATGTCGCCCGCATCCACCTTGTCGTTGTTGAAATCCTCGCGGCGCAGCGCGCGGGTTTCATAGCCGATAAGACGGTATTCCGATACGGCGGCGGGATTGAACTCGACCTGAATTTTGACATCGTTGGCGATGGGAAACAGCGCGCCGGTCAACTGGTCGACCAGCACCTTCTGCGCCTCGGACAGCGTATCGATGTAGGACGCGGTCCCGTTGCCATTCTGGGCCAGCGCCTGCATGGTGGCGTCGTCCAGATTGCCACGGCCAAAGCCGAGCACGCTCAGGTAGGTGCCTGTATCGCGTTTGTCCGCGATGAAGTCTTTCAAGGCTTCGGGATCGCTGAGACCGACGTTGAAATCACCATCTGTGGCAAGGATCACACGGCTGACTTCGCCCTCTTTGGACATGGCTGCGGCTGTTGCATAGGCCTGTTGCAAACCGGCCTGACCCGCTGTGGAGCCCCCCGCGCCAAGGTTGTTCAACGCGGCCAGAATGGTGCTGCGTTCGCCTGCGGCGGTTGGCGCCAGAACCTGACCCGCAGAGCCTGCGTAGGTCACGATGGATACCTCGTCCTCGGGGCGCAGTTGCGCCAGCATGAGGCGGAAGCTTTGCTTGAGCAGTGGCAGCTTGTTGGCACTGTCCATCGAACCGGACGTGTCGATCAGAAACACCAGATTAAGCGGTGGGCGGTCGGCCACAGCAGGCACCGCGCCTTGCAAGCCGATCTGCACCAGCTGAGTGTGTGCATTCCAAGGTGTCTGCGTCACCGAGACCGTGGGCTGGAACGCGTTTCCATCCGCGGGTGCGGCATAGTCATAGGTAAAGTAGTTCACCATTTCCTCGATCCGCACAGCCTCACGCGGGGGTATCTTGCCTTGTGTCAGGGAGTTGCGGATGACCGCGTAGCTGGCCGTATCCACATCGATGGAGAAAGTGGAAACCGGACTGTCGGCCACCACCTGCACGGGCGACGCGTCCGCGTTGGCGAAGGTCTCCGTATCGGGCAGGACCTGGGGCATTGGGGGCTCTGCTGTAAGACCGCCCATGGCGATCCCGTCCTGCGCCACCTGCTTGCGGCTGCGCAACTGGGCGGCGGGCGCGATTGATGGGGTTGTCCGCGTGGTGGGTGCGGCCATATCGGCAAGGCTTTCTGTGGGGGCGGCCTCTTCTACCGCGATCTGACCGCTCAATTGACCTGCATCGGTCTGCTCGATCATCACGGGCGCTTCGGGGGTTGGCGCGCGTTGTTCGAACCGCGTTTCGGTCAGCGCTTCGGTCAGGTCACCGGGGCGCAGCAAGTCTTGCCCGAGCGGGGTGAAGGCCACGATGCCTACGGCGATCAAAGCGGTTGATGCGGTAAGGCCCGCGCGGGAAGTCAGTTGGTCAAACATGTGTCGTACTCCTGAAAACACGCCCCCTCTTGGGCGCTCGGAAGTAAGACGCGTGTCATCACGCGATCCTTGGAGATCATCGAAATTTTTTTCCGAAAGCGCGATATTTTCGGCGCGGCGTGCCGCATCGGGCTGCGGCGTGGCGGCAGCCATCATGGCTTTCAGATCATCGAGGTCGTCGCTCATGAGCTTTCCTCCGACGTGACCGGGCACGCCATTTCATCAGCGCGTATCTGCGCCAGTTGTTTCTTGGCCTCCGAGATGCGCCAACTGATGGTGCCCTCGGAGACGCCCAATATCTCACCCGCTGCACGGTGGCTCACGTCATCCAGCACCAGCGCCAGCGTATCGCGCAGATCAGGCGGCAGACGGCGCATGGCGGTGGTCAGCCAATCGACGTCCTGCGCGGCTTGTGCGTTTGCAGCCTGCCGGTTCACTTCCCAATCGCCCCAGCCTTCGGCGGCCTTGGCATGGCTGGCTTGACGGCGGCGGCGATCATGGGCGGCGTTGACTGCCACACGGTAAAGCCATGTCGTCAGCGCCGCATCGCCGCGATAGTTTTTCAACTTTGCGGGCAGGGCCGCACAGATATCCTGGGTCAAATCTTCGGCCTCCGCCTGCGATCCGGTTAGCCGGAAACACAGGCGGAACAGGCGGTCGTACTGCCGCTCCAACAGGGTGGAGAACGCAGATCGATCACCGCCCGCCGCCGCGAGGCCCAGATTTTCGTCGCTTGTTTGCATCAGCATCACAAGAGTATGACGCGCGCCGTTGGTCAATCCTTGGCGGATGTGCGAAATTATTTACGCAAGAAGAACAAGGGGCTGAAATGGCGGAAGACATCTCCATCTGGCGCTGGGCAATGACGGAAAATCTGGACGCCCGGTTTGCCGCCCTTGTTGCAGCGTCAGACGCGGAATTTGCACGATTGGCCGTTGAAATCGCGAGCGAGGATGAGGACACGGCCCATTCTATCGACGAAACCGCCAGCCAGACGGAGGCGAAGATACGCGCGCTTGGCCTGCCGCCGGATATTCTGGAAGTAACCCTTGCGGGCCTGAACGAGATGATCGCAGAGGCCAGAGCCGAGGAGGCAGCCTTTGCAGACGAACCCGGTAGCGGTGTCGAGGATTTCGGGAATGACCAGATCGCCGTGGCTTTGGCGTCTTCGCATATGTTCATCGACGCGCCCTTCGCATCGCTGGGTCAGGCAGAGATCGACAGGCAGGTGACAGCCTTACTGGACCGCTATTCGGACGCGATCACAAAGACCGTCGGGCAACCTCCGCAGTCCCTTGCCGCCTGTCTGGACATGGCGCTGGAACAGCTGAACGATGACACGGTCATCGACGCGCTGATGCAAGCGGGTGTGGAAAGCGCCGAGCGCATCTGGATCAGTGGCGATACAGCGCATTTTCTAAGTGTCTGGCGCGAAGACAAGGACATGCCTTTTGATCTTGGGTTCCACCGCATCCCGACAATTGTACTGTCTCGGATCGGCACGCACCGGTAACGGGGAACGAAATCTCAACCTCTGGCTGGCACTGTGATGGGAATCAGTCAGGTTGGGGGTCGAACCTATCCGTTTCATCGTTTTCATCGTTGCAGTGGTGATGTCGTCCTGCGCGCAGGCGGGTGTGGTGTCTTTGTTGGATCAGGGGCAGATCGGCGAACAGCGCAGCGCATTATACAGCGGTGGTGCGTTGAACACGGGCAGTGCGCGCGACCCGCAAAAAGGCAGCAGCCTGTTCATTGGCCGCCGCGAGGGCAGCTTTTTTGAAGATCCGCCCGCCCATGAGCCCGCCTTTCCCACGGCGGGGATCAGCACCATCAAGGGCAGTGACGTGCAGGTTATCCGCGCATTGATCAGGTCAGCTGAATCGCGGCGCGACGGGTATGATGCCGTGCAGCACGGCGCGCGGATCAAACCGCCGCGGGCGCCCACGCAGATGACCATTGCGCAGATTTACAAATGGATCGCCGACACGCCCGGTCAGCCTCATGCGATTGGCAAGTACCAGTTCATCCCCAAGACGCTGGTACGGGTGGTGCGCAAGGCGGGTGTTGATCCGAACGTGCGGTTCACCCCCGCCGTGCAGGACCGTTTGGGGGATGTGTTGCTGGCCGAAGCGGGGCTGCACCGATTCCGCAAAGGCACCCTGAGCAGGGTCGCGTTCATGAACAATCTGGCCAAGATCTGGGCGGGCCTGCCCAACTCCTCCGGCAAGTCGCACTATGCGGGATATGCGGGCAACAAAGCCTCGATCAGTTGGGCGCAGTTCGAACAGGTGATGAAGCGGATCGCACCCAAGGGGTGATTGGGTTGGATGGGTTTTGGGACCAGTGGGCCGCGCTGCTTTGGTCCTGATCCTAGGCACCCGTGGCCATGCGAACAAGAAAGGGCCGCCAGCGCGGCGACCCTTCAAATGTCGATGCCCAGAGCAGAGGTGCAAAGCCCCTCCTGAACCGGCCGTTAGACAGACATGCAGATGTATTTCATTTCCAGATAGTCATCGATGCCGTGGTGGCTGCCTTCGCGACCAAGGCCGGATTGCTTCACGCCGCCGAAGGGGGCCACCTCGGTAGAGATGATGCCCGTGTTCACGCCCACGATGCCATATTCCAGCGCCTCGGCAACTTTGTAGACGCGGCTGAGGTCGTTTGCATAGAAGTACGAGGCCAGACCAAAGATCGTATCATTGGCCATAGCGATCACTTCGTCTTCGTCCTCGAACTTGAACAGCGGTGCGAAGGGGCCGAAGGTCTCATCTTGAGCGACCTGCATGTCTTGCGTGACGCCGGTGACGATGGTGGGCGCAAGGAAATTGCCGTCCATCTCGCCGTTGTCGCCCAGGATCACGGTTGCGCCTTTGGCTTTGGCATCAGCGATATGTTCGCGCACCTTCTCGCCTGCGGCGGGGTTAATCAGCGGGCCAAGGTCGGTGCCTTCGGCAAAACCGTCGCCGATCTTCATTGTCTCGACGCGGGCCTTCAGTTTTTCCGCGAAGGTGTCATAGACACCCGCCTGCACGTAAATACGGTTGGCGCAGACGCAGGTCTGGCCGTTGTTGCGGAACTTGCACAGGATCGCTCCCTCGACGGCGGCATCCAGATCGGCGTCGTCAAAGACGATGAACGGCGCGTTGCCACCCAGCTCCATCGAACACTTCATGACGCTGTCTGCGGCCTGCTTCATCAGAATGCGGCCCACTTCGGTCGATCCGGTGAAGGTCAGTTTGCGCACGGCGGGGTTCTCGCAGAACTCTTTGCCGACCGCTGAGGACGAGGACGAAGGCAGCACATTGAACACGCCCGCAGGGATGCCCGCGCGCTCGGCCAGAACGCCCATGACGATGGCCGACAGCGGTGTTTCCGCCGCAGGGCGCGCCACAAAGGAACAGCCCGCCGCCAGCGCTGGGGCCGCCTTGCGGGTGATCATCGCGTTGGGGAAATTCCACGGCGTGATGGAGGCCGCAACGCCGATAGGCTGCTTAAGCACTGTGATGCGCTTGTCGCGCTGGTGGCCGGGAATCGTTTCACCGTAGATGCGCTTGGCCTCTTCGCCGAAGAACTCGATAAAGGACGCACCATATCCGATTTCGCCTTTGGCCTCGGCCAGCGGCTTGCCTTGCTCGGCGGTGAGGATGGCGCCCAGATCGTCTTGGTTTTCCATCATCAGGTCGAACCATTTGCGCAACACGGCGGCGCGCTCCTTGCCGGTCCATGTGGCCCAGTCTTTCTGGGCTTTTTCGGCGGCAGCGATGGCTTTGCCCACTTGGGCGCGGCTCAGATCAGCAACTTTGGCGATCACATCGCCCCGCGCAGGGTTGGTCACGTCAAACGTACCATCGTCCCCGTCGACCCATTTGCCATCAATATAGGCGCGGGTTTCCAGCAGCGTGGGGTCGTTCAGCATTGCCTTGAGATCGGTCTTGGACTGGGTCATTCGGTATCTCCGTCATTTGTTTGTGGCACCCAAACCAACATTGGCTATGATTGTCCAGTTCGTGACGCGATTTACCCGATACCGGAGACCCAGCGATGACGCTTGATGACGCCTATGAGAACGCAGCCCATATCGAGGGCGCGGATGCCTATCCCGCCCAGTGGGAAGAGGACGCAGCGGCGTTTCGCAAAAAATTGGGGTTCCGTGCACAGATCGGCGTGAAGTACGGCGACAGCCCGCGGCAGGTCTTTGACTTTTTCGAACCCGAAGGGGTGTCACGCGGCACGGTCATGTTCGTGCACGGCGGCTATTGGAAACGCTTTGACGGCAGCATGTGGTCGCATCTGGCAGCAGGGGCGCTGGCCAAAGGCTGGGCCGTTGCGATGCCAACCTACGATCTTTGCCCTGATGTGACGATCCCGCAGATTGCCAGTCAGGTGGCCGCCGCATTGGTCAAGGTTGCGGGGCGCACGCAAGGCACCATCGCACTGGCCGGGCACTCCGCCGGAGGGCATCTGGTCGCGCGGATCATGGACCCGCTGTTGCTGGGCGGCGAGGTCCGCGACCGGATTTCGCAGATTGTGTCCATCTCGCCCGTCGGCGATCTGGAGCCTTTGATGCAAACCTCCATGAACGAGGTGCTGGGCATCGACGCGGCCACCGCACAGTCCGACAGCCCCGTGAACATGAGCCCGCCGCACGGTGTCGCCGTGTCCGTCTGGGTTGGCGAAAACGAGCGGCCTGCGTTTCTGGAACAGGCAGAGGCCATGGCCCGCGCTTGGGGGGCCAAGCAGACCATTGTCGAGGGCAAGCACCACTTTGACATCATCGAAGCGCTGGCCGATCCCGACAGCGATATGATCGCCGCGCTTCTGGCGCTCAAGTAAGGCATGGCGCGGGTTGTCGCAGCAGGGTCCCGGGGCTCGGCGGCGCGCAACATCACGCTGTATCCGTGGTTCAAGTTCGCCCAGTCCCTGCTGTTCTGGCAGGCGGTCTGGTTCCTCTATTTCCAGAACAGCCTGTCGCCCGCTGCGGCCATCGCCCTTTATGCGGTCTATGACATCTCTGTCACAGTGCTGGAGGTGCCCTCGGGCTATCTGTCAGACCGTTTGGGCCGCCGCCGGACGTTGATCGCCGCCGCCCTTGCGGGTGTCGCAGGGGGCACCCTGCTGGCGCTGGGCGACAATTTCACCATCTTTGTGCTGGGGCAATTCTGTCTGGGTGCTGGGTCAGCCTTTGCGTCGGGCACCGATAGTGCGCTGCTGTATGAATCACTGGCCGCCGAAGACCGCGCTGACGAGGTCGAAGCGCATGAAACGCGCGCGCTGCAATTCTCGCTGACAGGCTTTGCGTTGTCGGCCGTGATTGGCGGTGCGATTGCGCTGGTCAGTCTTGAGGCGACGTTCTGGGCAGCAGCCCTTGCGATGGCGGCAGCGACTCTCTTGGCATGGCGGTTTACCGATGTGTCGCAGG
>CALAIJ010000344.1 GCA_937923365.1 uncultured Sulfitobacter sp. | reverse complement strand
CTTTTCATCCGCATCATATCCAAGCGCCTGATAAAAGCCCAAAGCGGCGTTGGCCTGCCCGGTCAGCAGCATGATCTTGTAAGCACCTTGCGCCCAAGCGGCTTCGGCCACTGTGGTCATGACGTGGCGGGCAAAGCCCTGCCGTTGGTAAGCGGGCAGGGTGGCGACGTTCTCCACCAAGCCGTAAGGCCGCGCGTTATAGGTCATGTTGGGCAGCAGGTGCAGGGTGGCCATGCTGACGATGCAGCCCTCTGCCTGCGCGCCAAAGACCGTGGTGCCGGGATGTGCGAGCACCGCGTCAAATGCGGCTGCGGCGTCTGTGGGCAGGCTCGCTCCGGTGGACAGGGTCTGATAGAGCACGCGGACGTCCGCAGTGTCGGCACCCGTTAACGGGCGGCAGATCACCGGCGGCCTTCGCGCAACCACGCGGCGGTGATAAAGAACGCGGACAGGATCAGCACCAGCCACGGCGGCAGGATTGCGGTCTGGCGCACATCGCGGGTCTCGTAAGCGCCGCGGGGGGTCAGACCCAGCCAGCCACGTCCGGCAGCAGGGCGGCCAGCGCGCACGTTGCGCAAGCGTGGCAATCCGTCCTCAAGCCGGACCGATCCGCCGCGCAAGGCGGCTGTCACGGGCAGCAATGCCGCGGGGTCGGCGATGGTCTCGACAAACTCGCGCGGGGCGGCTGGGCCCAGCCCGATTACGCTTTCCTGATCGCTGTTGGCCAGACGGTAGAGACCGATCTCGGGGCCTTGGTACGTGCCTTCGAAGAGGCCGGGGCCTGCGGGTTCCATCGTCACTTCGGCGGTCGATCCATCAGGGTTCGTGACCGTCACAGGTGGCACGGTTTCGCCCAATGTGCGGCGGGTGATGCGCATGGTCTGCCCTTCGGCGGTGGCGGTCAGCGCTTCTTCTTCCAGTTCGGGTTCTTTCATCATCCAGTGGGCGAGACGGCGCAGCAATTCCAATTGCGGCCCTCCGCCCTCATAGCCACGGCTCCAAAGCCACGCATGATCCGAGGCCAACAGCGCCACGCGCCCTTCGTCCACACGGTTCAGGACCAGCAACGGGCGGTCCGCCTCCCCCGTCATGACGACGGTACCCTGAGGGTTGGTGACATCAATCTGGCGCAACCAGCGGCCCCAGTCGCCATTGGCGGGCAGATCAGCGGTGACGGGATGGCGATTGCCCAGATCGGTGATCTTGGGCAGGTACGGCTGGTCGATCACCCGCGCTGTGGGCGTGGCGGGCAGGACCAGCCCCAAGGGGGAGCGATAGAGGCTGTTGGCACTGGCGAAATCCGGTCCTGCAGCCACAAGCACCGCCCCGCCCCCGCGAATATAGTTGGCGATATTCTCCAGATAGATCGAAGGCAGGATGCCGCGGGTCTGGTAGCGGTCAAAGATGATCAGATCAAAGTCATCAATCTTCTCCATGAACAACTCGCGCGTCGGGAAGGCGATCAGCGAAAGCTCGTTCACCGGCACGCCGTCCTGCTTTTCGGGGGGGCGCAGAATGGTGAAATGCACCAGATCAACCGAGCTGTCCGACTTGAGCAGGTTGCGCCACGTGCGGCCGCCCGGGTGGGGTTCGCCGCTGACCAGCAGAACCGACAGACGGTCGCGTACGCCGTTCATCTGGATCAGGGCGGCGTTGTTGCGGTCGGTCAATTCACCCTCCGCCATCGGGACTGAGAACCGGATCACATTGCGCCCGCCGTGAGGCAGCGTGATCGGCAGCTCAAGGTCCTCGCCAATCGGCACGCGAAAGGTCTGCGGTTCGGCCCCGTCGATGGAAATGTCCAGCGGCGCAAGCTGCGCGCCGTCGGGTGCGGCACCCAGATCGTCGATGCGAATGGTCAGAGTGACCGGCTCTCCGATGATGGCAAAGGCGGGGGCGTTGCGCACGCTCAGGCGGCGGTCCCAGTCGGTTTCCTGACCGCTGAGCAGCAGGTGCATCGGTGCGGGCAGATCAATCGGCAGGTCCGCGTCGTGCACCCGCCCGTCGCTAAGCGCGATAATGCCTGCGATACGGGCGCGCGGCTCTTCTGCCAGCGCATCTGCAATGGCGGCCATCATTTCGGTGCCCGCGTCACCTGCGCCATCCGGCACGGTGATGCGGCGCAGTTCCGTGTTGGGCCGCGCGCTGATCTGTGCCGCCAGCGCAGTGGCCGCGTCGCCTGTCTGATCGGCGCGGTTGCCCAACCGTTGGCTGGCGCTTTGGTCTTCGACCAGCAGCACGATATCGTTGAGCGGGGCGCGGTCCTCTTGCTGGTAGGAGGGTCCCGCCAGCGCGCCCACCACCACCAAAGCTGCCAAGGCACGCAAGGGCCAGCCGTTCAGCCCGCGCACCAGCGCCAGCATCACCGTGACCGTGGCAATCATCGCGACCATGGCCACAAGCGGCCAAGGCACAAGCGGATCAAAGACGATGGTGTTTGTCATTGGCCCAACCGATCTAGCAGGGCAGGCACATGCACCTGATCTGATTTGTAGTTGCCGGTCAGGACATGCATCACCAGATTGACGCCAAAGCGGTAGGCCAGTTCGCGCTGCCGCTCACCGGCGTAGCCGCGCCCGATGGGCAGCAAGGGCGCACCGTCGCTGCGCACGGCCCAGGCACTCGCCCAGTCGTTGCCGCCGATAATCACCGGCGTCACACCATCGTTCAGGTTGCGAAACGGCATGCCTTCGATTTGTTCCGCATCGGGGGCGGAGGCCTCCACCCAGATGTCGCGGCTTGCGTGGCGGCCGGGGTAGTCCTGCAGCAGATAGAATGTGCGGGTCAACACGTGGTCATCGGGCAGGGGTTCCAACGGGGGGATGTCCAGCGGGGCGGCCAGATCCTGCAACTTGCGCCCGTTCGGGCTGGAGGCGCCAAAGCGCGCGATATCGGCATCCCGCGTGTCGAACAAGATCAACCCGCCAGAGCGCAGATAGGCGTTCAGCTTGGCATAGGCCTCTGCCGAGGGGCGCGGCTGGTCTGGTGTGACGGGCCAATAGAGGATGGGAAAGAACGCCAGTTCGTCGGTCTCCAGATTGACGCTTGTGGGGGGGGCGGGCTCAACTGATGTGCGGAAGAACAACGTGTCCGACAGTCCGGTCAGCCCCGCGGCGGCGACGTCGTCCAACTGTTTGTTGCCGGTCAGCACATGGGCGAGGGAGACTTCGTTCGTGGCCTCCAGCGCGAAATCATCGGTGTCCGACTGCGCCATCGACGCATCGGGCAGGCCAGCCAAGGGCAGCGCCAGCAGCAAGGCCGCAACCGCCCCATTGCTGCGCCGCAACAGCCGACCTGACAGCGCCAGCGACGCGACCACATCGGCCATCAGCAGGAGGATCGCGAGGCTCAGCAACCATCCGGCCACAGGCTGTTCGGGCGGCACAGACAGGCCGCGCACAGGCACGGCTGCGGGCCAGGTGGCAGGGGTCAGTGCGTCGTCAGCGCCAAAGACATTGCGTGCAATGCGGCGATCCCCAGAGGCATAGATGCCCGGCTGCAGCGCGGGCCCCGTGGGGCTGGCCACCAGATCAGCGCCGTCGACACCGCCCAGATTGCCCGCATCCGTCAGCGCACCATAGCCGTCCATCACCTTGAGAGGGGTCCATGTGCTGCCTTCCATGGATTCAACCGTCGGCGCGGTGCTGCTGGTGGAGACGGCCAACCGCTCCATCATCTCGACGAACAGACCCGAGAGCGTCAGCGTCGACCATTCGGCCGTGGCGGTGACGTGGAACAAGACGACCTGACCCTGGCCCATGGACTTGCGCGTCACCAGCGGGGTGCCGTCGCTAAGCGATGCAATCACGCGGTCTGCCAGCGTAGGATCGGGCTGCGCTACGACCTGCGCGGTGACGGCCACATCGTCCGGTACGGTCAAGCCAAAGAAGGGCGATCCTTCGCGGAAGGGGGCCAGCGACTTGGGCTCTCCCCATGACATGGCACCGCCGACGCTGCGGCCTCCGGCGCGCAGGCGCACGGGCATCAGCGGGTCTTCGGCGATGCGGCTGATGTCGCTGGCCGCAATGCGCGGGCCTGCGAA
>CALAIJ010000343.1 GCA_937923365.1 uncultured Sulfitobacter sp. | reverse complement strand
GTTGGAGGCGCCTGCAAAAGCCAGCTTTTTGAACGGATTGAGCGGATGCGGGTCCAGCGCGATGTTCTCGGCAAATTGCGTCACGCCGGGGGCCAATTGGGCATATTCCGGCAACGCCGCCACACCGGAGCCGGGGGCGTCGGGCAGGATATCTGACAGGCGGTCCTGATCGGGCAATGCCAGCGAGGTGCGCGCACGCACAACTTCCGCGTCCAGATGACCAGACAGTTGCAGCCCCATCAGCTTCACAATCGCAATGGAATCAGCAGGTCGCCACGGGGCGATGGGCGCGTTGAAAAGCAGCATTTCAGGCGCGCCACGTCCCAATGCTTCGGAGTTGATCTGGTCAAGCCGCGCATTTACACCTGCCGCATATGCCGTCAAGGCACTGCGGGTCCGCGCATCCAGTGCCTCCACCGATTGCACGCTAAGCCCGTAGATATCGAAACGCCGCAAGAGCGTGTCGATCTCCAAAGTGCGGGTGCCGAACACTTCACTCAGCCGCCCCTGAGCGGTGCGCCGCAGGGTGATCATCTGCCACAAACGGTCCTGCGCGTGGGCAAAGCCAAGCCCGTAAAAGACATCCGCGTCAGTGCTGGCAAAGATATGGGGCACATTGGCGTTGTCGCGGACGATCTCAATGGGGGCACTGATGCCCGGCACGGTCACGTCATCGGTGTAGTCGGGCAGGGACCGCGAGGCGAGCCAATAGATCAACGCCACCATGACAACGCTGAGCACAATCAGCAGGGCCGCAAGGCGCGTCAACCAACGAAAGAGGAGGGCCATCAAATGCTCCGTCAAGTCCGCCGCCCCGTTGACCAAGGCGCGCAGGGTGATAGGTCTTTGGTGCAATAGCGTAACTGACGGATAAGGAAAAGCAGATGGCAAAGCTCGCATTTTTGGGACTGGGTGTAATGGGGGCTCCGATGGCGGGGCATCTGCAAAAGGCGGGCCATGAGGTGACGGTGTACAACCGCACCTTTGCCAAGGCCGAGGCCTGGGCCCAGACCTATGGGGGGGCTGCCGCCAAGACCCCCAAAGACGCGGCCAAGGGCGCGGAATTCGTCATGGCCTGCGTGGGCAATGACGATGATCTGCGCTCTGTCTGCCTTGGCGATGACGGGGCTTTCGCCGGTATGGACGAGGGCACCGTGTTTGTGGATCACACAACCGTATCGGCGCAGGTCACTTCCGAGCTTTATGCCGCCGCCGATGCCGCCCAGATCAGTTTCGTGGATGCGCCCATCTCTGGCGGGCAGGCGGGTGCGGAAAATGCTGTACTCTCCATCATGTGTGGCGGCGACCAAGGGGCCTTTGACCGCGCGCAGCCTGTGATGGATGTCTATTCCAAGATTTGCCGCCGCATTGGCGACAGTGGTGCGGGCCAGTTGACCAAGATGTGCAACCAGATTGCGATTGCAGGTCTGGTGCAAGGCCTTTCGGAAGCCTTGCATTTCGCCCAGAAGGCAGGCCTTGACGGGCGCGACGTGGTCGAGGTGATCTCGCAAGGGGCGGCGGGGTCGTGGCAGATGGCCAACCGGCATGAGACAATGCTGGATGACCACTTTGAGCACGGCTTTGCGGTGGACTGGATGCGCAAGGATCTGGGCATTTGCCTGTCTGCTGCAGAACAGAACGGCGCAAGCCTGCCTGTCACGGCGCTTGTGGACCAATTCTACAAGGACCTGCAGAAAATGGGTGGCGGGCGTTGGGATACCTCAAGCCTGATCAAAAGGTTGCAAGCGAGCGGGTAAGGCAACCTAAACACTTCTGCGTTTAGAGTAAGGTTCAAGACCTAATCTGCCAGAGCAATGAATGACGTCCGCCACGTTTACAGAACGGGATCCTCCTGAAGCGATGCACGAAAAGGTGCATCTGCTTTTGCTGGACACGGACGGCCGGCTGCAAAGTGTGAATTATCCGTTACCTGGCGGTGCAGATCAGGCACTCCCAGCGCTTATCCGCGAGGCCTACGGTGTCCTGTCCCATCCTGATATGCCTGACGGTGTGTATGAGCGTATGGAAGACCGGTTGGCAGTCAATGCGGGATCAGCGGGCTACTACCTGTGCCAGACGCCTTCCGGCGCGGCCTTCTGGATCGCGGTCAGCTTCTACAGAACGAAAAACGGCCGTGTGGTCTGCCACTTTCCGGTAACTTCAGACAAATTAGACTTGTTTGCCAGCTTTTTTGCCCATCTGAAACGCGAAGAGCAGGAAGGCACGGACCCCGAAACATCCGCCCGCCAATTGGTCAGCCTGATGCTGAGCGAAGGGGTGACCGACTATCGCACGTTGGCCACCTCGATCATGATCGAAGAAATTGGCAAACGCGATGGTGGGCGCAACCGGATGCAATACCGCGACCTGAGCGTGCTGGGCGTGATGTTGAAAACACTTCAATCCATCGATGGCTGCGGCAAGAAGATCGATGCGATGTCAGAGCGCAGCAAATTGATCCCCTATCAGCTCAAGCTGCAAGCCGCGCGGCTGGAAGGAGGGCGCGGGCCCTTTAGTGTCATTGCGGAAAACCACCAGCTTCTTACCGATAGTTTGTTGCAGGTCACAGCCGATCTGCAGGCAGGATCCTCGACCGAGATTAACGCTGTCACTGACGCAATCGCCTATGTCGCACAAAGTTTCCACGCAGCAGAACTGTTGGAAAGACCCTTCAACATCGCTGAGGAGGATTCCTATGATCGCGCTTTCGTCGTGGACGAATTGCGCGCAGTCATGGACGATTGCAACGTACAGGTGCGTACTGTTCTGTCCGACATTGACCGTTCGGTGTTTGCGCTGGATGGCATATGCCGCCGGATGCGGCGAGCCTTAAGTGGCATGGAAATGACCCGCATGATGTGCAAGATCGAGCGGGCAAATCTGACCCGCCGCACCGAAGGGCTCGAGGATGTCGAAAGCCAGCTGCAGCATGTGGAAAGCAGTCTTTCGGGATGGATGCGGACCATCGATGACAAATCCCAAGCCGCCTTGATGTTGGTCGAACAGATCAACAAGAACAGGGAAAGTGCTGCGGCCTAACAACAGGCGGACGCCTTGGGCCGTATGACACAACGCCAAGGACGATGCTGTTAGGCCTAAGGGGCGTCCGCGGTATGCTTTAGGGGATGATCCGCGTGTATTTGGTCCCTTCAAGGGTGGCACCAATACGCAGACCCGCTCGGCCAAAGACCGCCGCCAAGACAGGGGCCAGCGCCGTTGTGGTGTCTGCCGCAACACTGTCACCGCGATCGGAAATCACATACTCCAGATCCGCACCAGCCGCCCAACCGGGCGCGCCGCGGAAGTCTTGCAACGCGGTCTCGGTCATAAAGAACAGCACATGCGCGTATTGCTGCGCGCCGATCTGCAGACCGCCCGAGCCTTTGACGACCGAATAGTAGTCAACCGTGGTGTTGTTGATCCGCAATGCGCCGCGCCCGTAGGCACCGCCCAGTCCAAGACCCGCTTCGGTCACCAGCGGCATGATCAACATACCATTGGATTTGTCCGCCAACGTACGTGTGTTGGGGAAAGAACTGTACATCTCGTTCAGTGTGGCATCCACACGCGCATCAATGCGCCGTGGTCCGTTAGAGCCGACGCCGTTGTTGCAGCCCGCGGTCACACCGACAGCCGCCAGCGCGCCCATAGAGAACGCGCGCCGCGAAAAGGTTGGATTATTCATTGTTTCACTGCCCAAAATTGTTGCCTGATGCCGGTTTGCCCGACTTGTCAGGAACAATAGGCTTGAAATCACCGGTTGTCATTGGTTTTTGGTCGTTATGGGCAGAATATCGCCCTTTCTCACGGGAAAGTGCTTCCATGCGCCAACTGACTTTAACCCACGACTACGATGTCAGCCCTGAACGGCTATGGGCGTTGGCGACGGACTATGGCGCCTTGGCGCAGGTTATGGCGGGCAAGATTGCCTTTGAAGGGTTGCCTGAGGGGCGTACGAAATCGGGGCAATCGGTGGATGTGATGGTCTCGCTGTTTGGAAAGCTGCCGCCGCAACCTTACCATATGGACGTGTTGGAATGTAACGATGTCACTTGGACGTTGCGGTCAAGCGAGCGTGGCGCAGGCGTGAAATCATGGAAGCACAGAGTTCAGGTGACGGCGACCGATCAGGGCAGCCGCCTTACGGATACGCTTGAAATTGATGCCGGCTGGCTGACCCGTCCGTTTTGTATCTGGGCGCGATATCTCTATTCGGCCCGCCATGCGCCCAGAGTGCGTTTGCTGCAATCGGGCGCATTCTAACGCGACTTGCCCAACAGTTTCGCGGCCGCAGGGGCGAAATAGGTCAACACTCCGTCGCAGCCCGCGCGTTTGAACCCCATCAGGCTTTCCATCATCACGCGTTCTTCGTCGATCCAGCCGTTGGCAGCGGCGGCCTTGATCATGCTGTATTCGCCCGACACCTGATACGCGAAGGTCGGCGCGCCAAAGGTATCTTTCACGCGGCGGCAGATGTCGAGATAGGGCTGGCCGGGCTTGACCATAACCATATCGGCCCCCTCAGCCAGATCGCGCGCCACCAGCCGGATGGCTTCATCCGCGTTGGCGGGATCCATCTGGTAGGTCTTCTTGTCGCCCGTCAGCGCGCCTGACGCACCTACCGCATCGCGGAATGGGCCGTAGTAGGCGCTGGCATATTTGGCTGCATAGCTCAGGATCATCACGTCTGAATGACCACCTGCCTCAAGCGCGTTGCGGATGGCGGCAATGCGCCCGTCCATCATATCGGACGGACCGATGATGTCCGCGCCCGCTTCGGCTTGGGACAGGGCCATCTTGACCAATGCCTCGACCGTGCGGTCGTTGACGATCACCCCGTCTTCGACAAAGCCGTCGTGACCGTTGATGTTGTAGGTGTCCAGGGCCACATCGCTCATCACTGCGATCTGGGGCGTAGCCTCTTTGATGGCGGCGATGGCGCGGTTGGCGGGGTTGTCGGGTGCCCATGCGCCAGCGCAATCTTCTGTGCGGTCTTCAAGCCCTGTGTAGGGGAACACGCAAATGGCCCCAATGCCAAGATCAGCCGCCATTCTGGCGGCATCCGCAACCTTGTCGACCGACCGGCGCACAACGCCGGGCATGGAAGGAACAGGCTCTTCGATGCCCTCACCGGCGCGGACGAAAATAGGCCAGATCAGATCGCCGACCTCAAGCGCGTTCTCGCGCACCAGTGCACGGCGCGCCGCACCTGAGCGGACGCGGCGGAGACGGGTTGCGGGGAAAGGCGCTTGGACAGGCTGCATCAAAATTACCTCATTTATGATAAACCATTCTTTCCACGAAAAAACGCGGCTCTCAAGGGTAGGAATTGGGCGGGCTTGCGGGTAAGAACGCGCGAAGATGCCCCCTCAGGATGCTGGCTTTGGACTGGTACAATACCCTTTTTGAGCTGATCGACATGCGCTCTTTCTCGAACCTCTGGTTCTGGATTGTGCTGGGTGTCGTGTGGTCAACGGCCAGCTACTACGTTTTGGGCGTGCCCTACGACATGGTGCAGCGCGCGCGGCGCAATGGGGGTGTGGCCTCTGAAGAGCTGGAAATGCTGGTGCGCCTTAACGTGAACCGGCTGCTCTATATCTCGCAGGTTTCTGGCCTCGCGTTGCTGAGTTTCCTGTGTTTCAGTCTGACTACCTTGGCGCTGTTGGGGTTCTTCTATCAGGTGGAATTCGCCCAGGCAGTGTTCCTGCTGGCGCTGCCCTTGTCGGGTGTGGGCCTGCTGAGCCTGTCCACCGCACGGCTGATCCAGATCGAAGAGGCCACAGGCGAGCGGCTGCACAAACGCCTCATGCGCCACCGGCTTTATACGCAGATCATCGGCATGGTCGCGATCTTTGTCACGGCCCTTTGGGGCATGTTCCAGAACCTGACGTTGGGCCCGTTTGGTTGACGCAAACGCCCTGAACACCACATTGAGGCTGCAATGGCAGAGCAGATTACCCTTTCCGGGGTCCCTGAAGGTTTTGACGCCACACGGATCCTGAACGAAATCGGCTCTCGGAATGCGCC
>CALAIJ010000342.1 GCA_937923365.1 uncultured Sulfitobacter sp. | reverse complement strand
GCCCTCTTGGGTGCGGGTGGGGCAGCGCGGGCTGTGATCGCGGCCTTACTGGATGCTGGCGTACCAGAGATCATGTTGTCCAACCGGACCCGCGTGCGCGCAGACAAGCTCAAGGACGATTTTGGAGCCCGCATCCGTGTCACCGATTGGGTGCAAGCGGGCAATATGATGGACCACGCCAATCTGGTGGTGAACACAACATCGCTTGGCATGATCGGCAAAGGTGAAATGCGCGTGCCGCTTGATGGTCTGCGCCCCGGCACCTTGGTGACTGATCTTGTTTATACGCCGCTCAAGACGCGCCTGCTGGAAACAGCCGAACAAATGGGCTGCATCACTGTCGATGGCTTGGGGATGTTGCTGCATCAGGCTGTCCCCGGATTTGAGCGTTGGTTTGGCCAGCGGCCCGAAGTGGACCGCGCCACCCGCGCGGCGGCCCTGCGCTGATGTTTCTGCTTGGGCTTACAGGCTCCATCGGGATGGGCAAGTCGACCACAGCCGCGATCTTTGCCGAACTTGGCTGCGACGTTTGGGATGCGGATGCTGCAGTTCACCGTCTTTATGCCAAAGGCGGTGCGGCGGTGCCCGCTTTCGCCGAAGTTTTCCCTAGCTCGATCGTGGATGGCGCAGTTTCTCGTATGAAGCTCAAGGACATCATCATCAACGACCCCAAGACCCTTAAGCAAATCGAAGCCATCGTGCATCCGCTTGTCGCACAGGACCGCGCTGACTTTCTGGCCAGCACGTCGGCGGATATTGTCGTGCTGGATATCCCGCTGTTGTTTGAGACCGGCGGTGACGCCGCCATGGACGCTGTTGCTTGCGTCGTTGTTCCTGATGACGTCCAGCAGTCCCGCGTGATGGCGCGCGGAACCATGACGCTCGCCCAGTTTCAAGCCATCCGTGAAAAGCAAATGCCTGCCCGTGAAAAAGCGGCCCGTGCAGATTATGTCATCACCACCGACACGCCCCAGCATGCCCGCGCGCAGGTTCAGGACGTGATCGCGGACATCAAAGGAAAACTGGCCGATGCGTGAGATCGTACTTGATACGGAAACCACAGGTTTTGACCCGCAATCGGGTGACCGCATTGTCGAGATTGGTGCGGTTGAACTGATGGGCCATGTGCCCACAGGCGAGACCTATCACCAATACATCAACCCTGAACGCGCCATGCCGGACGAGGCCTTTCAGGTGCATGGATTGGGTGATGAGTTTCTGGCCGACAAGCCCAAGTTTGCGCAAATCGGTCAGGCGTTTCTTGATTTCATCAAGGATTCCAAACTGGTCATCCACAACGCGGCCTTCGACATCAAATTCCTGAACGCTGAGTTGAAATGGATGAACTTGCCGCAGATCCCGTGGGAGCAGGCCATCGATACGCTGGCCATTGCACGGCGTCGGTTCCCCGGATCGCCTGCCTCGCTTGATGCGCTTTGCCGTCGCTTTGGTATCAACAATGATGCGCGCACATTGCACGGCGCCTTGCTGGACAGTGAGATTCTGGCCGAGGTTTATCTGGAATTGATCGGGGGCCGCCAGCCGGACTTTGCGTTATCGGCAAAACCGCAGGCCAAATCGGGTGAGGTTGCCCAAGACTGGACACCGCAACCGCGTCCGACGCCTTTGGGGTCTCGTCTGACAGAAGCAGAGGCTGCCGCTCATGCGGAATTCGTCAGCAAACTTGGGGATGATCCCATCTGGTACAAAGGCTAGCGGCCTTGGCCCGCCGCCCGTCGGGGCGGCGGTATCGGTCGCGGTCGCAGAACCGCGACTGCTTGTTTATGCGTCAGCTTTTGGGGAGGCGTCGTCCGCTTGCTCTGCCTGACGGCGCGCAATTTCGTTGCGGTACATGCCAAGGAAATCGACATTCTCGAGGTTCAGCGGCGGGAAGCCACCGTCGCGTGTCACGTCAGAGACAACGCGGCGCACGAAGGGGAAAATCATCCGCGGGCATTCGATCATCAGGAACGGGTGCAGCTGCTCTTCGGCGACATTCTCGATGTGGAAAATACCGACGTAGTCCAGTTCCATCAGGAACAGCATCTTGTCGTCGGTTTTGTTCTTGGACGTGACCTTCAACATGATGGAGGCCTCGTACTGGTTGTCCACCTGACGTTTCTTGGCATCCAGATTGACCTGCACCTGCACATCGGGTTGCACATCTTCCGGTGCGCCTTTCTGTGCCATGATATTTTCAAACGACAGATCGCGGATGAATTGACCCAAAACGCGCATGTTTGGCGGCGTTGGTTGAGCGGCTTGTTCTTCGGCCATGAGTGGCTCCCTTTGAAATAAATAAAATCCAAGCTGGCTTAGCAGCTTGCGCGGCAGCCCTCAATGCTTGGTCCAGCCTGATGGTCCTTTGTTTTCACGCTCTTCTTCATAAATTTCGTGAAATTCGCCGTCAATGACATCCCCTTGACCGTCCGGGCGCGGCGAATGGGCCTGTTGCCCCCCCGGTGTGCCGAAGCTTTGGATGTTCACGCGGGCGCGGATGGTCTGATAAAGCGCCTGCCTGATTCCCGGTATCAACAAGGCAAAACCCACCGCATCCGTGAAAAACCCCGGTGTCAGCAGCAACGCGCCTGAAAACAGGATCATTGCCCCGTGCACCAAGGGTTCCGTCGGATCCTTGAGATTGGAGAATGAGCTGCGCAGCTCTCCCATGGCCCGCAACCCTTGCGAGCGGACCAGCCAAGTGCCCAAAATTGCGGTAATGACCACAATGGCAAGCGTCGGCCACAGCCCGATGGCGCCCCCCACCTGAATGAAAAGCGTGATTTCGATCAGTGGAACGGCGATGAATGCGATCAATAGCCACATGTGGAGAACTTCCTTTCATGGCGGGCAGAGTGGACTCAGCCCATGCAAGCACCTACATAGTGCTTCAAGTTGACCCTTTTCAATGTTTGCCCCCAAGTGAGGTCTTGATGAATTCACCGATGATACAGCTTCTGGTGCTTGCCGGAATCGCTATCTTTCTGATCCTGCGCCTGAAAAACGTGCTGGGCACCCGCGAAGGTTTCGAAAAGCCGCGCGTTGCTGAACCTGTGGCGTCAGAGCGCCGTGGCGCGCCCGAGCTTGAAGTGATCGAAGGCGGTCCCGATCTGGACATTGCCGATCACGTCGAGCCGGAAAGCGATGCTGGCGAAGCGCTTACCGTGATGAAGCGGATTGAGCCCTCCTTTGGCGTTGGCGATTTTCTGGGCGGTGCCCGTGGCGCCTACGAGATGATCGTGATGGGCTACGAGAACGGCGATCTGGCCGAAATCCAGCCTTTCCTGTCAGAAGAAATCTACGAAAGCTTTGTTGACGGCGTGTCCGCGCGCGAAGATCAGGGGCTCACCATTGAGGCGAACTTCATCGGTGTGCGCGAGATGGAGCTGGTGGATGCCACGCTTGATCCCGACACCCGCGAAGCCGAGCTGACGATCCGTTTCGTGGCCGAGCTGAACTCAGCCGTGCGCGACAAAGGGGGCGACATCATCGAAGGCAGCCTCACGGATGTTAAGAAACAAAAAGATACGTGGGTGTTTGCCCGTATCATGGGTTCGGATGATCCAAATTGGTTGTTGGTTTCCACAGACGGTTAAGACATGCGGTTGCAGCATGGGCCTGTGCAGGGATGGTCGCGATGACTGGCCCCGCGCAGGCAACAGACGTCACTTACGACGTGCTGTCCTTTGACCAGCTGGATGGCTGGGCCGAGGACGATCACGCAGCGGCCCTCAAGACATTCCTGAATACCTGCGG
>CALAIJ010000341.1 GCA_937923365.1 uncultured Sulfitobacter sp. | reverse complement strand
ACCGGCTCAACCCGCGAAAACGCGAGGAAACCCGCCACACCAAATGCGAAAAAATTCACCAGATCAGGCGTCTTTAGGTATGCGCAGGACAGGGTGAGCCCGTCGACAGAGGTCAATACTACCGCAGGTGGAAGCTGTTCGGAGCCGACGAGCCACTTGCGCACGTGATCGGTTATGACCCCGTCCAAAACAGTTTTGTCACGGGCGCTCTCGATCCAGTTTTCAGCAGCCAAAGCATCGACCGCATCCATCTGAAATCCCTCCAGCAACCACGACACCTCGCACCCAAATTGATCGATGGGGATCAGTTCGCTGCCGGTCGCGCGGTAGAAGTGGCGGACCTTTTTCCAGTAGTCGCGCGCTTTGGTCATGCGCATGGTGGCAGCTTCTGACAGGGCCGCACGGATTTCATCGACATAGTCCGTAAAGCCGGGGCGCGGCTCAAACCGCGAGGCGCCGAACTGGATGGAGGCCGCCCAATCCACATCCTCGATCTGGAAATGCAGCGCGCAAAAACCGCCCAGCTCGAACCTCGCGAGAAAGTTAGCGTAGTAGGGTAGCTTTACCAGCGTTTCGATGCCGTCCACATCGCTGTCCAGACAATACCCGCGTCGCACCATTGTTGGAATTGCGTCCTGACGCAGGTCTTTTTGAAACCAACCCTCTTCAACATAGGCTTTCGCAACCTCTTTGAGCGATTGAGACGAGACAAGCCCGTGCCCTCGCTGGTTTGGATCAAATGCCAACAGCGCAGTACCGACACCGCCCGCACAGCGTGCAAGCGCATCACAAACATCCTGCCACCCATTCAGCGTTCTATTCGCCGCCGCAATGCGTTTCTTTAAGTCAGCAATTTCAATTGAAGATACGGGATACGAGTCTTGATGAATGTATGACACAATAGTCCTGTTGATTTCAAAGAGTGAACCCAACAGCTATTGGTGATAAAAAAATATACGGCGTAAAAATACTGCGTTGGGCGATGGTTGACGCACCTATTCTTAGGTCATGAATTTCTGGAAGTTAACAAAAATTTTTAAAACCTTGGGCTGCCTTCAATTTATATATGTTATTTCAAATAGTTAGACTCCAAATACAGCC
Source organism: uncultured Sulfitobacter sp. (assembly GCA_937923365.1). Classification (GTDB taxonomy): domain Bacteria; phylum Pseudomonadota; class Alphaproteobacteria; order Rhodobacterales; family Rhodobacteraceae; genus Sulfitobacter. The sequence continues at coordinate 3,976 of CALAIJ010000341.1, read as the reverse complement.
CCAAAAGGGTATGCACCTGCCAAAGGCAGTCACGCCTTCTGACCGGGAGGGCAGCCTTGGGGGGTGACCGCGATGCTCGGGCCACCGATACAAAGAAAGCCGTTTCTCTTTTCCTTCGTAATGGCATTGGCTTTCCAAATGGGCAAAGTTGTTTTCATTCATTCAGTTTTGGCAGAGTGAACCTGCGGGCCAAAGACCGTTGGGAAAACTGGCCCTCTTCCAAGCCTTCCCCCACTTCAGCAATTCCAAATCCTCTCTCCTCATTGGCAAGTTAAATTTCTCGCAAAAGTAGTAGGGCGATCGCTCAATTCGGGGTAATATTCGCTAAGGGCAGATTATTCACTGTCTTCAATCGCAATTTCAGGAGCGCATATGCCAGATTTCAGATTTGTCGGATGGGACAGCCTAAAGGGCTATAAAACAGCTACATCTACAAAGGCCATCAAGCACTTTCTTTGGGGCGACCGCGTCGAAGTCGTCAGTCAAGCGGGCGACAGATGGGAGGTCAAAGGACGATCCCGCAGCAGGTCCTTTTTTGTCGACAAAGACGGATTGCAGGGCGAAGCGCTGCTTGAATACTACTTCTGTGACGTGGGCCAAGGGGATGGGGTAATCATCGTCACGCCAGACCGCAAACATCTCTTGATCGACGGCGGCTATCCACGCGCCAAACAGAATACCGGCAAAAGCGTTGCCGACTTTGTCGACTGGAAATTTTACAAGGACTACCGCCTGGACGAGATCACGCTGGATGCCGTCATGTGCTCGCATAATGATCAGGACCATTACGGCGGCCTTGCGGATATCCTCGACACGGAACAGACCGATCAGCTGGATTGCACCAGCGTCACAATCGACACTTTTTACCACGCTGGATTGTCGTGGTGGAAGACTGCCACAAAAAGCCGCACGTTGGGGCGCACCGCCAAGGCCGAGGGGAAATCCCACTATGTCGATCTGCTGACATCCCGCACAGCTGCCGAGCGCAGCCTGCGGGCGGACGCGGACCCTCTTTTGCAAGGGGAATGGGGCAAGTTCATCAAGAAGATGACCAAGGCAAAGACCCGATCAGGAGGCAAGACGTCATTTCAACGGCTCAGCCAGCACCAAGGCGACATGGACGAATTCAACGCCCCCGATCTGTCCTTTCATGTACTGGGCCCGATCGAGGCATCCACCCCCAAAGGCCCCGGCTTGCGCAAGTTCACCGGCAAGCCAGGACAGGCCACAAATGGCCACAGCGTGTTGCTGCGCATCGACTACAAAAACACCCGCGTGCTGCTGACCGGTGATCTGAACAAGCAAAGCCAGCGGTTGCTGCTTGAGGCCTACGACGGCCAGGAGACCGAGTTTCTGGCCGATGTCACCAAGGCGTGTCACCATGGCAGTGACGATGTGTCCTTTGAATTCCTCTCAGCCATCAACCCTTCAGCGACAATCATTTCTTCGGGCGATGCAGAAAAGCACGACCACCCCAAGCCCTCCATCGTGGGGGCCAGCGGTATCACCGGAAAGCTGACGATCAAGGACGACGAAATCGTAACCCCTCTTGTCTATTCCACCGAACTGGCCCGCAGTGTCAGCCTGGGGGATCCAACAAAGCTGGAGATACCAAAGGAAAGCGGGGGCACCCAGACCGTCGCCGGTGCCCGTTTCGACGCCAGCCGAGTGCACTACAAAGAGACAAAACCCGGTGATCTGAACCCACGAAAAAGGTCCCGCAGTCTGGCCAACACCTATGTCGTGGCAGGTCAGGTCTATGGATTGGTGAATGTGCGCACGGACGGTCACAAAATCCTCTGTGCGACCATGAACGAGGGCGACGGGTCGTGGCAGATCAAGACATTCGATGCCCGGTTCATCGGAAGTTAGGGCCAGGACCCAGCACCTGCCAGTCCAGCAAGAACACCTCTTGCCTCACGGGCAGGATTCAATCATATTCAATTAATCGAATTTAATTGAGGGATGATATGTCGCTTTCACGCCGCCGCTTCGTTCAGGGTAGCCTTGCCCTGCCTTTGATGTCTTCCCTGCCGACATTCGCGCGGTCCGACATTACCTTGGGCACTGCCACGTTGACGACACTGACGGACGGAAACCTGATCCTGCCCGGCAGTTTTGTATTTGAGGATATGCCAGAAAGCGAACTGGCGCCTGTGCTTGCTGAATACGGCCTTTCGAGCGACAGCCTGACACCCGAGTGCAATCTGGCGCTTTACCGCGACGGCACAAACACAGTGCTGTTTGATGTAGGCTCCGGCCCAGATTTCATGCCCTCGGCGGGCAAACTGATCGACAGCCTTGATGCAGTAGGGCTTGCGCCTGAGGATGTGACGCATGTTGTCTTTACCCATGCCCACCCGGATCATATCTGGGGTCTTCTGGATGATTTTGACGAGCCTGTCTTCGCGCAAGCCCAATACATGATGGGTCGCGGTGAATGGGACTATTGGTGGAACCCAGAGACGGTGAATACCATCGGGGATGCGCGCGCCGCTTTTGCCGTCGGGGCCAAGCGCCGGATGGAAATGATTCAAGATGCCGTCACCCTCTTTGACGGTGGTGACGAAGTATTGCCCGGCATTGCGGCGGTCTCTTCGCCCGGGCACACGCCGGGGCATATGGCGTTCGAAGTCCGCAATGGCACCTCCGCGGCCATGGTTCTGGGCGACGCCATCGGCAATCACCACGTGGCCTTTCGCAAACCCGACTGGCGCAGCGGGTCTGATCAGGACCCGGATCTGGCCATCGCCACCCGCAACATGCTGTTTGACAGGTTAACGTCGGAAGACATCGCACTTGTGGGCTTTCACCTGCCGGAAGGTGGGATCGGGCGCGCAGAGAAAGCGGGCGACGGCTTCCGCTTTGTGGCGGCGGGGTCGTGATGCGCCTTTCAACGCTCGCCCTTGCCTGCCTTGCAGCCCTGCCCGTTTTCGCAGACGAAGACATCCCCGATCAATACCCCGGCTCGGCGCTTTATGCCAAACCGGTAGAGGTGATCCCCCATGTCTGGTCTGCCATCGGGGCGACTGCTCCGCCGGACTATGACAACACAGGCCACAACAACAACCTCAGCTTCATCGTGACGGGCGACGGGGTGATCGTGGTCAACGGTGGGGCGGCTTATGTCCTTGCCAAAGCATTGCACGACGAAATCAAGCAGATCACCGACCAACCCGTCAAACTTGTGATCGACGAGAACGGCCAAGGCCACGCCATGTTGTGCAATTCCTATTGGGCCGAACAAGGTGTGCCGATCCTTGCGCACGTGGACGCCGCCCATGAATTCGAAGAGCGTGGCAACCGCATTCTGGAGAACATGAAGCGCTATAACCGAGACAAGGCAGAAGGCACTTTTGTAGCGCCCCCGACCGAAACCTTCGAAGACACGCGCACCATCCAGATGGGCAATTTTACGATAGAGGTCATGCATCTTGGCCCAGCGCACGGCCCCGGTGACACACAAGTCTGGCTACCCGAGCAAAGCCTCGTGATTGCAGGCGACATGGCCTTTCACGAACGCATGCTTCCGATCTTTGAAGACACGATCGTGCTGGACTGGATCGAGACCTGGGAGAATGGCTTTGAAGCGCTCAACGCGACCTACGTGATCCCCGGCCATGGGCATCCTACCAATATGGATCAGGTGCGGCGGTACACCCGCGATTACCTCGTTCATCTGCGCACAGAAATCGGTGCGCATCTGGAGAACGACGGCGATCTGGCCGATGCTTATTACATCGACCAAAGCGCCTATGCGCATCTGGATACTTTCGAGGAATTGGCCACCCGCAACGCAGGCCGGGTCTATGAGCAGATGGAGTTCGAGTAACGCCGACGATTACGCCTGCGCCAGCGCCCCGCCAGGCTGCATGATCGCGCGCGCTGTAACTGCCCCCGCGATGATGGCACCCAGCGCCAGCAAGGCTGCGATGCTTAGGGTCGCGCTGCCAGACAGACCCGCGCCAATGGTGCA
>CALAIJ010000340.1 GCA_937923365.1 uncultured Sulfitobacter sp. | reverse complement strand
ACCACCAACCCGCCCGAGACCATCAGTGGCGCGATCAGCGGGCCCAGAACCGCGCCTTCGGCCACGTCCTTTTCCTTGATCCCGTGCCCGAAATCGTAGTGGGCCAGCGCCATCTTCAACCCGCGCGCGGCGAGGTCAGGCAGGACGTTCAGCCCTTCGCCCTGAACGAAATTCTCCGCAGGGGGGACGCAGGACGGGTGGCATTGCAGCACGCGGTCCACCACCCAGATGCGCCGCGTGGGCATTTCCTGGCGCAGGTGGTCATAGGTCCGGCCATTGCCCAGACCCAGTTCCAGCACATCCCCTTCCAGATCCGCGATCTGCAAGGCGGCCCAGTTGATCCCGTCAATTTGCGCCGTCAATCGCCGTCGCATGCTCTCAAGTCGGCTCATGGCAGTTCCTTATAAGTCGTCAAGTTACAGGGCAAGGCGCCTGCGTCCAGCAGGACGGCAAGGCAGCGTTCGGTGAATGCCCAGATCGCGGGGTCATGCACCAAATGGTGGGTCAGAAAGCCCAAAGGCTCAACCGCGTCCGTGTGCCCCGCGCGGCGGTCTTTCAACAATGTCACAATCGCGGCGATGATCGTCTCAGGGTCATGCAATCCGCCGCCCGCTTTCCAATGGATCGGGTCGATGTGCGTGTTGATCTGGACCACACCTGCGATGCACCGCGATTTGCGCGGCGTGAAGGTCGACAGGCCCGTGTAGCCTTGCGCTGCCAGCGCCGCCACCGCTTGGGGGTCAATGCGGTTCCAGGGTGGCACAAAGACCCGCAACAGGCGCACACCAAAGAGCGATTGCATCCTGTCCAGCGCCTGTGCGGTGTCGTGGGTCAGTTGCGCGCGGGGGTGGTTGAATTCCGCCTTTTTCGCGCCTGTCGGTGCGTGGTTTTCGTGCGCCCATCCATGGACTATGGCGACAGCGGCAAGGTCATCGCAAAGCCGTGCCGCAAGAGGCGCGGCCGCGCGTTTCGGGATGACGGCGATATGGGCGGGCAGGCCCAGCTTTTCCGAAAGCGACAGGAGTGTGTCCAACGCATCTGTGGGGGCTGTCGCATCATCATCGCGCCACCAAAGCGGCAGTGTCAGCCCGTCGCGCCGCCACAGGGCAAGCTCGTCCGTAAGGGGGGACCAGTCAGTTGTCATGATCCCTCCTGCCGTAGACGGGTGACAATCCGGACAGTTTCGTGCGCGCCATCAAGGCCACCGGTTTGAGGCGGACGCGCAGGTGCAGTCAGGACATCCTGCAGGCGCGCCAGCAGCGTTTCGGCAGAAAGGTCCGCACTGCGCAGAACGCCAATCCCCGGCAAGGCAGAGAGGGCGTCGGCGCGCAGGCCTTGCTCCACCTCGCTGCCCGCGTCAAAGGGGATCAGAACCGCGGGGCATCCCGATTGCAGCAGGTCCAGCGCGGTGTTGTAGCCGCACATGGAAACGGAGGCCGCCGCATGGTGCAAAAGCGCTCTGAAGTCGGCACGGGCAGGTTCCACCACCAGATTGGCGGGGGCATTGGCGCGCAGGGCGCGTACCTGTGCTGCGCTGTCTTTGCCACCCACAAGGATGCGCCATGGGTGCGGGGAATTGCGCGCCGCTGACAGTGCGGTGTCAAATAGGGCTGTGCCCACGTCACCGCCACCCGCGCTGACGATGATCTCGCCCTTGCCTGTCTGGTCAGGGTGCGGTTCTGCTGCGGGCGGGGCGACAAAGCCTGTGTAGTGGAGCAGGGCGCGCAGGTCTTCGGTCACGGGCCACGAGATATCCAGCGGCGTCACGTGCGCGTCCGAGTGGACCAGCACAGCGTCGTAGTGAGTGCGAAGAATGGCAGCCGTCTTTGCCGCTTTCTCGGGCTTGGACGGAGGCGCCAGAATATCGCGGATAGAGGCGCAGACAAGCGGTGGGTTGGGCCGCGCGCGGGCGCTTTGCAGAAGGGTCAGAAACTCTGCCCGCAGCACGCGGCGACCAAAGGGGAACAGCTCTGTTATGATCACGTCCGGCGGGCTTGCCTGCAACTGGTCTTGCAGGGCTTCCGTGCGGGCCTGCAACAGGTCGGCAGACGCCAGATTGCCATCAGCGTCCAGCAACCGCGCGAAATTCACACCGTCCGAACGCAAGGGGGGCAGTTGCAGAAGGGGGATGTCGCCGCGATCCAGATGCGGTGCGGGCATGCCGCCACTGGCCACACAAAGGATGTGGCCTGCGTCCTGGAACGCACGCGCAAGGGTCAGGGCGCGGGACAAATGACCTGTTCCCAGCAGATGCGTGACCACGATCAGAACGTTCATGAGGCAACCTCAAGCAATCGAACGGGCTTTGCTTCTGCCGACCAGCCCGTAGTGTCGATGGCAATAACGTACAGGCGGTTGCGCTTGATGCCAAACGGGGCGGGCCCATTGAAATCCCAGCCCATGGCCTGCGCCAGCAAAACGCGCATCACACCGATATGGCAGACGGCCACTGTATCGGCCGAAAGGCTGTGGGCCCAGGGTACCAGACGCGCGCGCAGGTCCGCAGGGCTTTCGCCATTCGGCGGGGTGTAGTCCCACCCCCAGTCCTCGATATGGCGGATGCCGCTGGACGTGTCTTCGTGCAGATCGCGTGCGTGCAATCCTTCCCAGTCACCCCAGTTCATTTCAATCAGTGCGGGGTCAGTCTTGGGGGTTTGGCCCGCAACCAGTTTGGCGGTCTCCACGGCCCGTGACAAAGGACTGGACCAAAGATCGGCGCGATCCCACGGGGCAGGCAGACGGAGGCCTTTAAGCGTGAGGCGGGCGTCAGTGTCCAGGGGTATGTCCGTGCGGCCTTGGATACGCCCTGCACGGTTCCAATCCGTGTGGCCGTGGCGCAGGAGGGCAAGGCGGATCATGCGGGCACCCCAATGCGCGCAAGCGTTTCGCGCAAGGTGGCAGATGCCGCGCCCAGCAGATGGTGCGCGGCGATATGCGCGCGCGCGGCATCGCCTGCCGCGTGACGGGCAGTGGTGTTGCCCAGCAAAGTCGTGATGCGGGCGGCGAGGGCTGCAGGCCCCGCATCCACCGCAGGGTAAGGGGCGGGGGCCAGCACGTCGCAAACGCCCGGACGGTCCTGTGCCACGACAGGCAGACCGCAGGCTTGGGCCTCAAGGTAGGTCATGCCGAAAGCCTCGTTCACGCCGGGCCAGAGCAGCAGACTGGCGTTCTGATAGGCAGCCGCCAAAGCGGGTGCATCCAGCGCGCCAAGGAAGCGGACGCGATCGCCGAAAGGCGCCATGAGGGTGTCCACCTTGGCGCGGGCAGGTCCGTCACCTGCAATCTGCAATTGCCAGTCGCTGCGGGGCAGGGCGGCAAGCGCTTCTGCGATGATCCCGTAAGAGGCCAGTTTGTCGCCGTGACGCATCATACCGACGCTGAGCATCGGCCCGTCGCCGGTGGCTTGCGGCGGCAGATCTAACCGGTTCAGGAACGGGGAGAGGTGGGTCAGCACCTGCCCTTGGGGGGCGTCGCGGTGCAAGGCTTCGCCATCGCGCGTGGTCAGGTAGCAGATCACATCTGCCGCGTCGCAGGCGGCTTCGGCGATCTGCGCAAAGCGGGCCCAGGCGCCTGACAGACGTTTGCGCGCGCGCGTGGCTTCGATCAGCAGATAAGGAATGCCAAGCGCGCGGGCGGCAGCAGGGCCGATCAGATCCGGCGCTTTGTAATAGCTGTGATAGGTGACCCATGCCTGCCAGTTTGCGGCGCGGCCTGCGCTAATGATCTGCGGTGTTTCCGCTTCGGCCTGCGCGATCAGATCCGCTTGGACGGCGGCATCCCCTTTGCCATCCCGGCTGCGCAAGGTGCTGGCAAGGGTCAGCGTGGCGCCTGCGTGTTCAAAGGCCGCCATCAGGCTGCGCGCCATGGTGCGTTCGCCCGAGGGCACGGGATGATCCGGGGGCTTCAGCGGCGCGTAGAAGGCCAGCTTCATGCCGCAGGATCGTTGAGCATGGCCGTCAACCGCCCGTACAGATGCGCAATACCGGGTGGCATGGTGAAGGCGCTGATCAGGCGGGCATGGGCGGCTTGCGCCAATTGCGGGCCAAGGCCGGGATCGGCTGCAAAGGTCGCAATCGCGTCGGCAATCACTTGCGGCGTATCTGCGCGCAGCATGCCGTGCACGCCATCCTCGATGAACTCGGGGATGGCCGAGACAGGCGTGGAGAGGATCGGCAGCTTCTGGCTCGCCGCTTCCATCAGTACATTGGGCAGACCGTCACGGTCGCCGTCCTCGGCAATGCGCGAGGGCAACACAAAGAGATCATGGTCCCGCATGGCGGCGATGACTTCGGGCTGGTCGCAGGCCCCGCGCCACGTGATACGGTCGCTGAGGCCTGCCGCCTGCGCGCGGGCGCGCATGTCCGCGTCCAATGCACCGCCGCCGATGTGGGTGAAGTGCCAGTGAACCTCTTTAGGCAGCAAGGCCAATGCATCGATCAGGCGGTCATAACCTTTCTTCTCGACCAGACGCCCGACGGACATCAGGTGCAACGGTTGATCTGTTCTGCGCAATGGGCGCTCAGGTGGCGCGGGGAAACGTGCCAGATCAAGGCCGTGATAGACCAGATCAACGCGGGCCGGGCTGTCGGCCAGCGCCTGCAAATGCGCAGCCCCAAAGCGGGTGCAGGTCGCGCCAAAGGCGGCGCCGTGGGTCGCGGGCGTCAGCTTTTCGCGCAATTCCCATTCGGGAGAGGTCCAGATGTCCTTGGCATGGGCCGAAAACGACCACGGCAGCCCGCGCAGGATGGCGGCATACCGCGCCACGGACGAAGGCGTGTGCAGGAAGTGTGCATAAAGGCCAGCAACGTCGTCACCCATCTCGTGCGCCATGACGCAGGCTTGCCCCCAACGGCGGCGGCGGTTGGGGGTGTCGTCGCGTATGACGTCCTGCCGGTAAGCCTCGGCTGCTGCGTCAAAACCGGGCAGGCTGTGGGCAGCACCAACGGCCTTGGCAACGCGGCGCGGCTCGTCGCGCAGGTACTCCGGCAGGTAGTGTACTTTGGCTTGTAAGCGGTCATGCAAAGGGTGCGTTTTCTTGTCGGTGGGATGGCGCAGCGACCAGATGTCGAAATCAAGCCCCGCTTCCTCAAGTGCGACCAACTCTTGCGCGATGAAGGTTTCGGACAGACGTGGCCAGCCTTTGACGATGATGGCGAGGCGTTTCATTTGCGGGACCCTTCGGTGACAAGCGCATTTGCGCGGGCGATCACGGCCTCAAGCCCGCCCAGCAGCCCGTCCGCGCCGGCCTGAGAGGGCTTTTGTTGATGCGGCAGGCGGCGGATGGCGTTGATCATCGCCTCTGGCGTCATGCCATCGCGCGTTTCGTCCAGCATCCGGACAAGGCCCAGCTTTTCAGCGCGGCTGGCCCGCAGCCATTGCTCAAGCCGGGGGACAGTACGGGGCACGATCACAGCGCGCTTGTCAAACGACAGCACTTCGCAAAAGGTGTTGTAGCCACCCATGCAGATAACGCCCTCCGCGCCTGCAAACAGCGATTCAATGCGGCTGTCAAAGCCCACTGCCGTCACGCGCCCGCCCAGCTTGTTGACGCGGGCATCCAAGGCCTCGCGCACTTCGCCTGACAGGAACGGCCCGTAGACCAGCACGGCGTCGGGGCGCAGGGTCGGGTCTTGCTCGTAGGCGTCCAGCACAAGCGAGACCATCGCAGCACCATCGCAGCCACCGCCAGGGGTGATCAGCACATAAGGGATGCCGGGCACATCTGCCTGATCGGTGATCTCGCGACGCAAATAGCCTGTCCAATACATGCGCCCGCGCAAATCGTCTGACATCGCCAGCCCTTCAGTGGGGTCATAGACGTCGCGCATGCCGTAGACCCAAATCTCGTCATAGAACTTTTCGGCAGCGTTCAGCGCGCCTTTGCGTTCCCATTCGGTGGCAAGAACTTCGGGTTCGTCCAGCACGTCGCGCAGACCCAGAACAGTGCGGGTGCGACCGCGCAGCTTGAGCCACTCAAGCGTGGGCAGCAGTTCACCACGAAAGCCCGTAGGCTCTTTGTCGACGATCAGCAGATCGGGTTCATATTGCTCGATTGCCGTTTGGATGATGCCCGCGCGCAGCGAGGTCGTATCATCGATCCCCATGCCCAAAGTCTGGCTGACATAGGTGCCATCGGACAGCTTGGTCACGCCCGGAAGGCGGATGTGATCCACACGCTCAGGAAACGTAAAACGCCCCGCCACAGGGGAACCCGTCAGGATGATGGCCGAGGTGTTCGGATCATCCTGGGTAAGCGCAGAGGCCAGCGCACGGCTGCGGCGCAGATGGCCCAGGCCAAAGGTATCGTGGCTATAGAGCATGATCCGGCGCGATGGCGATCCGGCGCGGTAGTGCCCTGTTGCGGTCTGGTTCATCTGTTGTTCCTTCGCGCCGCGGGCCTAAAGCCGCAGGTCGCTTCCTTCTTTGCCAAAGATGCCCTTGATGTCAAAGAGCACGGCACCTTCTTTGCCAAAGGCGCGCACTGCATCGCTGCCCATCTCGACAAATTCGCGGTGGCCGACGGCCACGATGATCGCGTCGTAGTCCCCTGTTTTGGGGGTCTCGACGGCCTGAACGCCGTGGCTGTCGCGCAGGCGGCTGGCCCCGACCCACGGGTCGTGAACTTCGGCCACGACCGAATAGTCGGCCAGTTCTGCCACGATATCGGCCACCCGCGTGTTGCGTGTATCGGCGCAATTTTCCTTGAAGGTGTAGCCCATAACCAGCACCCGCGCGCCGCGCAGACCAAAGCCGCGGGCCAGCATTGCCTTGATCAGCGTTTGCGCCACATGCGCGCCCATCTGGTCGTTGATCCGGCGCCCTGCAAGGATCACTTCGGGGTGATAGCCCAACTGCTCTGCGCGGTAGGTCAGATAGTAGGGGTCCACGCCGATGCAGTGCCCCCCGACAAGGCCGGGCTTGAAAGGCAGGAAGTTCCACTTGGTGCCCGCGGCTTCCAGCACTTCCAGCGTGTCCAGACCAAGGCGCGAGAAGATAAGCGAGAATTCGTTGACCAATGCGATGTTGAGATCGCGTTGTGTGTTCTCGATCACTTTTGCCGCCTCTGCCGTGGCGATGGAGGACGCGCGGTGCAGGCCCGCTTTGACGACGGGCGCATAGATTGCCTCGACGCGGTCCAGTGTCGCAGCGTCCTGTGCCGCGATAATCTTGACCACGTTCTCCATCGAGTGCTCGGCATCGCCGGGGTTCACCCGCTCGGGGCTGTAGGCCAGCTTGATCTGGGTGCCGGGTGCAAGGCCACTGCCTGCGGCCAGTGCGGGGCCGCAGACCTCTTCGGTCACACCGGGGTAAACCGTGCTTTCCAGAATGACCAAGGCGCCATCGGTCAGATGCGGTGCGATGGTCGCACAGGCGCCCAGCACCGGTCCCAGATCGGGGGCCTTGGCGTCGGTGATTGGCGTGGGCACTGCAATGATGAACGCGGTGCAGGTCGATAGGTCAGCCGAGTCGTGGGTGAACTGCGCGGTGCTGCCCGCAACAGAGGCATCCGCCACCTCGCCATTGGGGTCACGTCCCGCCTTCAGGCTTGCCACCGTGGGCGCGTGGGTATCCAGCCCCACCACGTCAAAGCCGTGGCGCGCCAAGGCCAGTGCCAGCGGCAGGCCGACATATCCAAGGCCCAAAACGGCGATGCGGTCACGGTTGTCTGGATCGGCCATCTGAGGGTCCTTGGCGTAGCTCGTTCTGCACAGCACCCGTCAAGCGCCGAAGCCCCTTCTGGCACAGTTTTGCAGAGGGTGCAAAACCCCTCCGCCTCGTGGTCACGCAATTTTGCGCAAGCGCGTTTCGCACCTTGCAGCAATTGCATTGGGCGCATGCTTGGCCTAGCGTGGCAAAGGGCCACGGCGGCCCTTCTGTTGGGGATTTATGCGCACTTTCTGTCTGTGGCTGTCACTGGTTCTAAGTATCTGGCTGCTGCCCTCTCAAGACGCGCAGGCGCAGGGGCTGTCCAGCCTGTTGGCAGCCACGGAAGGCAGCGCGGAAGATGCGGATCAGGCTGGCAACGGTCGCAACATCGACGACATCCTGAACAAAGCGGCCGAACGGGGCGTGGGTGTCGTTGTCATCGACAGTGACGGCAATGTGTTGTCCCAGCCTGCGGAGGTCTCTGCCGGTGTGGATGCGGTGCCCGAGGAAGATGCCCATTCGCCCCTGATGGTGATGCAAGACCGCGTGGTGCGTTTCCGCGCGGCTTTGGTGGAGCGGTTGCTGGATTTGCCCGTAGCCACCAACGAAGTGCTGTATATCCTGCGGGCGGCCAGCCCCGACGGGACGCTTTGGGCCTTTGGCAACGCCTTGCTGCTCAGCCTGCTGATGTTCGCGGCGGGCGCGTTGGTGGAACACTACGTTTATGGTGCGCGCATCATGGCCGGTCCGGTCCGGCGGCGCATTCTGGAGAACCCGCAAGGCTATATCGAAAAGATGCCCTTTCTGGTGTTCCGCTTTGTCACCGGGGTGGGCGGCATTCTGGTGTCGATGGCCGTGGCCTATATGCTGGGGCTCATCATCTTTGGCCAGTTGCAGGATACGGCGATGCAATTCACGGTCACGCTGATCAACATCGGCTATTTCGCCTGTCGGTTTGTGGCGGGCCTGTGGCGGATGATCCTGTCACCGTTCTTGCCGCAATACCGCATTCCAACGCTGAACAACCGCGAGGCCAAGCGCCTGCACCGCTGGCTCTGGGTGCTGGCAACGCTGAATGTCTGCGCCATCCTCTTTGGCATCTGGATCGGGGAGCTGGGTCTGAATTATGATGCCTACGCGTTCTTTGCCTCGGCCCTGTCGGGGGTTCTTGTTCTGCTGAACGTTCTGCTGGTGGCGGTAAACTACCGTGCGATCACCCGTGCCTTGCGCAATGGCAAACCTCTTGAACACTGCTCCATGGCGCTGCGGATCCTTTGCAAGATCTGGGCTCCGATGGTGGTGTTCTACCTGTTCTTTGCGTGGTTTGAGCTGACCTATGATCTGGTGCTGGGCAATCCGTCTTCCATTCCGCTGATTGCCGGTGCGTATGGCATCCTGCTGACGATCATGGTGGTCTACGGGCTGATCAATTACTTCATTGAACGCAGCTTTGCCCGGGCCCGCGCGATCCAGCGGTTGAACGCGTTGAGCGCGGAAGAGGAAGCTCAGGCCGCGGCATTGGCACGCGCCGAAGCCGCCCAAAGCGTCGAGGCCGAGACCCTTGCCGCGGCGTTGGACGAAACCCACGAGGACATCGCCGAAGAAGAGGCGCGCGCTGCGGCCATGGGCCGCCGCCAGACGCTCAATACATTCGAGGAACTTGCTCGCCGTGTGGCCGGAATTCTGGCCTTTGTCGCAGGCGCCTATGCGTTCTTCTACATCTGGGACAATGACAGCGCCAAGATGGTCGAAAGTTATGCGGACCGCCTGCTGGACATCATGGTGATCATCTTTATCGGCTATGTGGTCTATCACGCGTTCCGCATCTGGATCGACACCAAGATTGCTGAGGAAACGCCGGATGAAGAGGAAGCAGAACTGGGCGACGAGGGCGGCGGCTCCTCTGCCTCGCGGCTGGCGACGCTGCTGCCCTTGTTCCGCAACTTCATGCTGATTGTGGTGATCGTGACAATCACACTGATCCTGCTGATGGAAGTGGGCGTGAACGTGGGCCCGCTCTTTGCGGGTGCGGGCATCGTGGGCATTGCGATCGGCTTTGGCTCTCAGGCGCTGGTGCGTGACGTCTTTGCGGGGGCGTTCTTCCTGCTCGATGACGCGTTCCGCAAAGGTGAATATCTGGACGTGGGCGGTGTGAAGGGCACGGTTGAGAAAATCTCTGTCCGGTCCTTCCAGCTGCGCCACCACCTGGGCGCGCTGCACACCATCCCTTTCGGTGAATTGCAGGTCATGACCAATTATTCACGCGACTGGGTAATGATGAAACTGCCCCTGCGCGTGACATATGACACGGACGTCGAAAAGGTCCGCAAGCTCATCAAGAAGCTGGGTCAGGAATTGCTGAGCGATCCGGTCATTGGTGACAACTTTATCCAGCCGCTCAAATCACAAGGCGTCATCGAAATGCAGGACAGCGCGATGATCATCCGCGTCAAGTTCATGACTAAACCGGGCGATCAATGGCTGGTGCGCAAAAAGGTTTACGAGGACATCCGCGAATTGTTCGAACGTGAAGGCATCAAGTTTGCGCACCGGGAAGTTACCGTCAGACTGGCCGACGGCAAGGCGGAAGAATTGACGCCGGAACAACGGCAAAAAGTCGCCGCTGCGGCCCATGCTTCGCTGGAAGAAGAGCTGTTGGAGGGCGAGGCCGAGGATCAGGGTGACGACCGCTAGTTGAAAACTGCTGCGGTGCCGCTAGGTCGTTGGGGGTCACAACCCAAGGAGACCTTCCCATGACCCAGACCCGCCGTCACTTCCTTGCCACCTCGGCCGCCGCTGCAGGTGCGATCACATTGCTGCCCTATGGCGCCATGGCCGCGGCACACGCGTCCAATTCATTCGAAACACCTACGGGCGAGAAGATCACCGTGCATCCGATGTCCCACGCGACCTTTGTGATGGAGACGCCTGTCGGCACGATCTATGTCGATCCGGTCGGCGAGCCTGCGAACTTTGCGGACAAACCCGCCGCTGATCTGGTGCTGATCACCCACGAGCACGGCGACCACTACAACGCCGATACGCTGGCGGCTGTCGTGGGCGAGAATACCAAGTTGATCACCAACCCTGCCGTCTATGCCAAGCTCAGCGAAGAGATGCAGGCCAAGGCCGTCGAAGTCGCCAACGGTGGCACCGAGAATTTCAACGCGCTGTCCATTGAGGCGATCCCTGCCTACAACCTTACGGAAGAGCGCAAGAAGTTTCACCCTGAAGGCCGCGACAACGGCTATGTGCTGAACTTTGCGGGCTTCCGCGTGTATATCTCTGGCGACACCGAAGACATCCCCGAGATGCGCGCGCTCAAGGACATTGACGTGGCATTTGTCTGCATGAACCTGCCCTTCACCATGGACGCGAATGCGGCAGCTTCTGCCGTGTCGGAGTTCGGGCCGAAATACGTCTATCCCTACCACTTCCGTGGCAAGGATGGCGGCACGCAAGATCCCGAAGCTTTTGCCAAGATGGTAACGGGCGATACCGAAGTCAAAATTGCACCTTGGTATGGATGATTGATTTCGGATGCCTTGCGGCATCCGACCGGGCAGGCGGGGGCTGACGCCCCCGCCTTTTTCATGCGCTTAACCTTTGTAAGGGTCCAGTGAGGCGCGCAGCCCGTCGCCAAGGAAGTTGAAGGCCAGCACCACCACGATGATCGGCAACATTGGAATGGCGGTCCACCAGTATATCTCGATGCTTGCAAGGTTTTGCGCATCGTTCAGCATCACACCCCAACTGACCGCAGGTGCGCGCAGGCCCAGACCCAGATAGCTAAGCGCCGTTTCGCCAAGGATCATCGCAGGGATCGACAGGGTCGCACTGGCGATCAGGTGGCTCATGAAGTTGGGCAGCAAATGACGCCGGATCACGCGGGACGGTTTGGCCCCCATCATCTCGGCGGCTTTGACGTATTCCTCTTCTCGCAAGGAAAGGAACTTGGACCGCACCGCACGGGCAAGCCCCGGCCAGTCGAGTATGCCTAGAATAATCGAGATGATGAAGAACACCGCGACAGGCCCCCAGTTTGACGGCACCGCTGCTGAAAGCGCCAGCCAAAGCGGCAGCTCCGGCAAGGACCGCAGAATTTCGATCACGCGGTTCACGATCCAGTCGGTGCGCCCGCCGAAATAGCCCGCCATAGCGCCAAAGGTGATGCCCAGAAGGAAGCTGACGGTGATGCCGATGATGCCCACTGTCAGGGACAGCTGCGCGCCATAAAGGATGCGGCTGAACACATCGCGCCCCAATCTGTCC
The DNA here is from genome assembly GCA_937923365.1 of uncultured Sulfitobacter sp. Classification (GTDB taxonomy): domain Bacteria; phylum Pseudomonadota; class Alphaproteobacteria; order Rhodobacterales; family Rhodobacteraceae; genus Sulfitobacter. Next base: position 1,453 of record CALAIJ010000340.1, on the reverse strand, counting down.
GACACCCACAGAAAGACCGTCGCCCCTTCAGGCGCGCAAAACAGATGGGTGTCCGAGGGGATCAGCCCGAGCAGGTTATATTCATCCCCTTCGCACAGCCATTTCAGCCGCATCGGCGTGGTTGTGTCCGTACTGTAGGTCCAGCGGAAGTTCTCAAGGTCTGCGGTGGCGGTGATGGGGTAGACGTAGGGCCCGACAAAGCTGCCCTCGTGCCACAGATTGATGCTTTGCGGCGGCGCGTACAGGTAATCCGCACTGCGCTCGTTCGGGGTATAGGGCGCGATGAAGCCTGCGATGGGCAAGATCAGATAGCAGGTCAGCAGGAAGATACCCGAGATCAGCGCCAGCCGGTGCTTGCGGAACTTGCGCCATGTCAGGCGCCAGCCCGGCGCGTCCATTTCCGAGCGTTCGGGTGCAGAGGCGTCCGCCTCGTCCACCCACGGCGCGTCGTCGACAAAGCGATCTTCATTGCTCATGATCCGCGCCCTCCATACCGGATGCGCGGATCAAGCAGGACCAGCAGCAGATCCGAGATCATCGTGCCGATCAGTGTCAGCAAGGCCACGAACATCAGGACAAATCCCGCAAGGAACTGGTCTTGGGATTTCAGCGCCGTCAGCAGATACGGCCCGATGGTTTGCAGCCCCAGTACGACCGAGACCAGAACGGAGCCCGAGACCATCGAGGGCAGCAGGTTGCCGATGTCCGCCACGAAGGGGTTGAACGCCATGCGCAACGGGTACTTTGCCAAAAGACGCGAGGGGGCCATGCCTTTCGCCTTGGCGGTCTCGACGTAAGGCTTGCTCAGCTCGTCCAGCATGTTGGCGCGCAGGCGCTGCATCATCGCGGCAGCCCCTGACGTGCCGATCACAAAGGTCGGCACGATCATGTGCACAAGGATCGATTTCACCTTGTCCCATGACATGGGTTGCCCTTCGAATGAGGGGTCCATCAGGCCCCCAATGGGCAGATCGAAGTACTTGTGGCCGTAGTAAAACAGGATCAGCGCCAGCAAAAAGTTGGGCGTGGCAAGGCCGAGGTACCCGACAAATCCGGCGGTGTAATCCACCCAGGTCTCTGATTTCGCTGCGGCAAGGACCCCAAGCGGAAGTGCGACCAGATAGACGAACAGAACCGCGGCAAGGTTTACCAGAACTGTCAGCCAAAGCGCGTCGCCCACGATGTCGCCAACGGGGCGGTCAAATTCGAAAGACCAGCCAAAGTCGCCCTGGATGAGACCCGAAAATCCCAAAGGCCCCGGCATGAAGCCGACCCAGATAAAGTATTGCTCCCACAGGGGCCGGTCCAGCGCGTATTCCGTGCGCAAAAATTCGGCCTTGGCCACACCTTCGGCCTGACCTGTGGCGCGCAGCTCTGCGATCTGGTTGGACAGGTAATCGCCGGGCGGTAGGTTGATGATGGCAAACACCAGAATGGACACGACCCAAAGCGT
>CALAIJ010000339.1 GCA_937923365.1 uncultured Sulfitobacter sp. | reverse complement strand
TGCAGCGCGCGAATAACCCCGTTGTACATGCCGCCCTGCACGACGATGCCAAGGCTAGCGTCTTGCGGCCCCATGATCTCATTCAGGCCATTCTCAACGATGAATTTCTCCGCCGCAGGCCAGCGTTCCTTCACTTTCTGCTGCTCGTGCACGTAAGACATGGGCGGCAGCACGACGCGGTTGAAATCGGACTGCGGGTTGGCAATCGCCTGTTTCATAGTGAGCGGCGGCGGCACATTGTCTTTTGTCTCAAACGACCCCGTTACGTGACACGACCGGATGCGCACCATCAGCATGACGGGGGTGTTGGACGCCTCTGACAGTTCAAACCCGTCCTTCACCGCCTTGGTGATCGAGGGCAGATTAGGGCGCGGGTCCAGCAGCCAGAACTGCGACTTCATCGCAAACCCGTGGGAGCGTTCCTGCATGATCGACGACCCCTCGCCGTAGTCCTCGCCCACGATAATGAGCGCGCCGCCGTTGACGCCAGAGGAACACAAGTTCGCCAAGGCGTCCGACGCCACATTGACGCCCACAGGCCCTTTGAACGTGACCGCCCCGCGAATGGGATAATGTACGGAGGCCGCGAGCATGGCTGCCGCTGCCGCCTCTGACGCGTTGGCCTCAAACCGCACGCCAAGCTCGCCCATCAGCTCTTCGGCGTCGGCCAGCACGTCCATCAGATGCGAAATCGGCGCGCCCTGATAGCCGCCCACGTAACCCACGCCGTTCTCCAAAAGCGCCTTGGTCAGCGCGAGGATACCCTCGCCGGTGAACACATCGCCGTCGCCTTTGCGCAGGTGTTCCACTTCGGCTTTGAACGAACGCTCGGCCATAGGGCTCTCCTAGAAATCGTGTTTGCGGATGTTGCGCAGCATGGTTTGCAGCGTGGCGACAAAGGCGCGCTTTTGCGCAGCGTCGATCCCTTTGAACATGGCATCTGCGGCGTCGGACATTTGCGGCCACAGGCGCTCATATGCCTCGCGACCGGCGCCTGTCAGAAACACCCGCGTGGCGCGGCTGTCGTCGGCGTCCGTCTCGCGGCGGATCAACCCATCCTTGGCCAGCGCGTCCAGCGCGCGGCTTAGTGTGGATTGCTGCACAACGGCATAGACCGCCAGTTCGCGGATCAAGATCCCGTCGATCACGGACAACACGGCAAGCGACCGCATTTGCGGCGTGGTCAGCCCAAGGGCCACCATCTCGTCCTGCAGGGCGGCGTTGTAGCGGCCCATGATGCGGTTCATCAGATAGGGGGCAAAGTTCTCCAGCCCCATCTCGCCCAAGGGTCGCGTGTCGGCGGCGGCCTTGCTCATCGGATGATCCCCAGCCAGCGTTTGACCCCATCGACGCGGTCGGACACCGTCACCTTGTTCAGCGCATTGGCGACGTTGAACCCTGATCCGCCGCCCAGTCCCGGCCCGGGGTGGGTGGAGGCCCCGATGTGGTGCAATCCCTTGACCGGTGTCGCATTGTTGACCTGCCCGCCATGGGGTCGCCAGACAAAGAACTGGTCCAGCGCGCAGGCACCGCCATAAGGGTCGCCGCCCACCAGATTGATGTTCATCGTCTCGAGGTCGCGGGGGCTATAGGCCCGCCGCGCCAGCTTGAGCTTGGCAAACCCTTTGATGTGCTTCTTGAGGATCGCCTCGATCCGGTCGGCAAAGGCTTCGCGTGTCTCTTCGGTCCATGTGCCGTCCGAGGTAATCTTGCCCGCCGCGTCGCCTTTGATGACGCCGGGCGCATCGGGGATTTGTAGCCACAGCACCGCTTTGCCCTCGGGGCAACGGCTGGGGTCCATGGTGTGCGGCTGGCCCACGCAAATGGTGGGCACTTCGGGCAGCAACCCGCGCTCTGCCTCGTTGCAGGACTTGGAGACGGAATCGATCCCGTCCGCCAGATGGATCAGCGCCACATCTTTCAGCGCATCGTCCTTCCACGCGACGGGACCATCCAGCGCGTAATGCAGTTGGAAATTGCCCCGCCCGTGGCGGAATTTCTTGGGGTTCTCGGGCCGCGGGTCTTCCAGCAGCAAACCCTCATAAAGCTGCCCCGGCGCGGTCGAAGCAATGACGCTTTCGGCGTAGATCTGTTCCTGATCCGCCGTAATGACGCCGTGCACCTTGCCGCCATCGACCATGATCCGCGTGACGTCAACGCCGGTACGGATGATGCCGCCATTGGCCTCAATCAAAGACCGGAAGGCGGCGGCGGCCTGCCCTGCCCCCCCTTTGACAACGGGCGCGCCTGCGGCCTCCAACGCGAAAGCGATGACCCGCGACATTTGCCCGCCATAGCTCGCCTCTGGCGTCAGGCCCACATGCAGGCACCACGGCGCCCAAAGGGCTTGCACCGACGCGCTGGTATAGCGTGTTTCAAGCCAGCCGCGTGACGGCTCCATCGCGTCACCGAACCATGCCTTGAGCGCCCCCATGCCGCGCTTGCGCGCTTGGTTCGCCAAAAGCGTGACGGTCTTGGCCGACCAAAGCGGCTGACCCAACAGCGCAAACAGGAAATCCGCATCCTGTTCGATCCGGCCCACATCGGCCGCGTGCTGGTCGCCGTCCCCTGCCCCTGCGGCGTTGAACGCAGCGACATTCTCGGCGCGGTCCATGGACAGAACCAGCGAAGACCCATCCGGGCGCAGCACGGCTGTGGGATGAGGGCTATGGCAGAACTCAAGCCCGTGTTTGGCCAGATCCTCACCCAGTTCCGCATGGGCAGGACCCGTCAGGAACAACACAAATGTTGCGGCCATCACATCGTGATGAAAGCCGGGCAGCGTGATCTCTTCGGTGCGCATGCAGCCACCGATCCGGTCCTCGCGTTCGACCATCAACACCTTGTCACCGCGCCTCGACAGCATCGCGGCGGCCACCAACGCATTGATGCCCGTCCCGATGATCACATGGTCAAACTTCGCCACCCGTTCTTAGCCTTTGGGCACAAGAGCGAGCGCGCGAATGGGGCTGCCTGTCCCGTTCTCGATCTTGAGCGGGGCGGCAATCAGAATGGCCCCTTTGGCGGGCAGCTTGCTGAGGTTCGTGAGCGACGCCAGACCAAAGCAATTGTCGCGGTGCAGCAGGTTGTGCGCGGGGTATGGCGGCTCCATCCCGCCGGCTTGGCCTGCGTCGGTGCCGATACACTGCGTGCCCCAGCCGACGATCTTTTTGCTCAGCAGATATTCGATGCAATCGGGTGTGGGCCCGGGGCTGTGGGGGCCGTTTTCGTCTGTGTTGAGGAACTCTTCCTCGCCCACACGTTTGTCCCAATCGGTGCGCATGACGACCCATTCGCCCTCTCCGATCTCGCCGTGCTCGGCCTCCCATGCTTTGACGCCATCGGCGGTCAGCAAGAAGTCCTCGTTCTTGGCTGATTCAGCCGAACAATCGATGCAGTTCACGGGTGCGACCAGCCGCTGCACGTCCAGCGTATCTGTATACCCGTCCGAGTAATCCTTGCCCGTGATCCAGTGGTGCGGCGCGTCAAAGTGGGTGCCGGAATGCTCCCCCAGAACCATCCAGTTCCATGCAAAGAACGGGCCGTCCTGATCATACTCGGAGATCTTGTGAATCTCGACCTTGGGCGTGGGTTTCGCAAACTCTGGCGGCAGTTGGATGATGGGCGTATCGGGCCCCAAGACGCCCGTACAATCGACCACTTCCACCCCGCCGGAAACCAGCATGGCCCCCAGATTGCTGACGATATCCGATGCACTCATGTTGTTCTCTCCCTGATGCTGCGCGATTGGTTCGCGCTAAAGTTGCTGATTCAATGCTAGACAAAATTACATGCGTTTGCAATTATCTTCTGATGGGGGACGACACTGCCATGTCGCAAAATCTCGACGCCATTATTATCGGAGCGGGCCATAATTCGCTGGCCTGTGCCTGCCATCTGGCCAAGCGCGGCTGGAAGGTCGCGGTCTATGAACAAAGCGCTGTCGC
>CALAIJ010000338.1 GCA_937923365.1 uncultured Sulfitobacter sp. | reverse complement strand
CGTCAAAGTGTCGGATGAAGATCTGGACTGGATCATGCGCGATACCAGCACGGTCGCTGACAAGGCCGCACGGATGCTTCAACAAGGCCCATCGCTGGTCATCATCACCAAGGGTGCCAAAGGCGCCGAAGCCTACGGGCGTGACGGGTCTGTGGTCACTGTGTCTGCCCCGCAGGTGACCGTCGTTGACACGGTGGGCGCAGGGGACACCTTTAATGCAGGCTTTCTGGCAGGGCTTCACAGCCGCGCGCTGCTGAGCAAAGCTGCCATTGCCAACATCGGACACGCAGACCTGAACGAGGCCTTGACGTTTGCTGCCAAAGTCGCGGCGGTCACTGTCTCGCGGCAAGGGGCCGACCCGCCGACCCTGTCCGATCTGGCAGAATAACGGGGGCATACCACAAGGCCATTGATGCGTGTTTGACGCGACCAACGATGCCTTTGCAGATGTGGCCCAGCCCAGCGCCAAACGGCAGGGACTGCTGAACGCAGGCCGAACGGCGACCCCAGCCCGAGGCCCCTATGGACCTTTCAAACACTGCGCGTGCTTGACTTTTGCCGTCCCGCGCCGTCGGTGGTGCATAACATGTTCCGAGGTTTCCACCGATGCCAAAGCCTAAAACATCAAAAGATCTCAATTTGAAGTGGCTTGAGCTTTTCCAGATGTGCGCCCGCGAAGGGTCGATGCAGGCAGCCGCCAAAGAGGCGAACCTGACCACCAGCACTGTTTCCTATCATATCAAAAGTCTGGAAGACCATTTGGGCATCGAGCTATTGAACCACAAAAGCCGCCCCATGCGGCTAACGCCAAAGGGCGAGAGGTTTCTGCACAGCGTCGATGGCATTCTGAAAGCCCTCAGAAAAGCCAAAGCAGAAGCGTCAGCAGGCGACATCGTCGAAGCCAGCTACCTGCGAATTGGGATCATCGAGGACTTTGACAGTGATGTGACGCCCGATCTGGCGATCTACATGACGGGTCACATGCAAAAGTGCGAGTTCCTCTTTCATACCGACACCAGCTCCGGCATCTTGGACGATCTTCACAACCGAGAGCTTGATATCGGCGTTTTGGCCAGCCCAAGCGAAAGACTGCGCGACCTGATCGAACGCCCCGTCTTGACCGATCCCTTTGTTCTTGTCCTGCCACGGACACAAGAAGGGCCGGTGGACAAGGCGCTAGGGGCAGACTCTGACCTGCGTTTCCTGCGCTATTCCAGCAATCTCTTTATCTCGAAACAGATTGATCTGCATCTGCGACGGATAGGCCTGCCCGTGTCCTATCAATTTGAATGCTCGAACAATCAGACACTGATGGCGATGGTGGCGGCTGGAAAAGGCTGGACGATTTCGACCCCATTGCTGTTTTCACGGGCAAAACGCTTTCATCCAAGATTGAAAATGGTCCCCTTCCCCGGAAAATCGTTTTCCCGAACACTCTCGATCCTTCAAACGCCGGACTGTTCGCATGCGATTGCCGAGCTGTTCGCCGACCAGTTACGTCGTTTGATCCGCGAACACATCATGGGACCAATCCATGCCGAAGCGCCGTGGCTTGCCGAAAAATTCTCGTTGCTGGACTAGCTCCCGCCCTTGCAACCGCCCTAGGCTGACTTTTCTCGACCGCCCTAAGCGTGCTCTGCAAGATGTGGCCTATGCTGCCCAAGGATGCGTTCGGTCTGTCGCAATAGCTTCAACAAATTCGAAAGTATCAGAACAGATGTACGATCTTTTCTGATCCACGATAAGGCCTTTGTACCACTCGGCCTCCATGACCAATCTGTCAAGATCAGGCGCCAGAGGATAAAATCATGAAGTCACGTACAAAAGTGGTCGTCATCGGCGGCGGCATCGCCGGGTGTTCGACGCTCTATCATTTGACACAGGAAGGCTGGTCAGATGTTGTCCTTGTCGAACGGGACGAACTGACTTCAGGGACCACGTGGCATTCGGCCGCTCAGGTGACGAACTTTGGCGCCAACCAGACCATGGTGGGCCTCAAGACGCATTCCATTAACCTTTATAAAAAGCTCTCCGAAGATCCAGAATATCCGATCAACTATCACCACGCTGATGGTGGCATCCGGTTGGCCAACACCCCAGAACAGATGCAGGGCTACCGCCATTTCGCATCGATGGCGCGTGGCATGGATGTCGATCTGGAGGTCATTGATGCTGAGGAATGCGCCCGCCGCCACCCGTTGATTTCAACCACAAATTTGCTGGGCGGCCTCTGGGACCCTCTGGATGGTGACATTGATCCGGCACAACTGTGCCAGTCCCTCGCCTTTCACGCGCGCAAAGCAGGCGCTGAGGTCTACCGTAACACGCCCGTCACGGCCCTGACCCAGAACAAAGACGACACCTGGACTGTTGAGACAACCAAGGGGAACATTGATTGTGACGTCGTCGTGAACGCTTGTGGTTACCGCGTGAACGAAGTTGGCGCGATGATGGGTGTGCATCACCCTGTGACATCGATGGAGCACCAGTATTTCCTGACCGAAGACATTCCCGCGATTGCCAAAGCGGGCCACCGGATGCCCCTCCTGCGCTGCCCTATCTCTGACTACTATTGCCGTCAGGAGAAAGGCGGTTTGCTTGTCGGCTTTTACGAGCAGGACTGCCGCACTTGGGGTATGGACGGGATCGATCCCAACTTTGTAAACGCCCTTTGCCCTGACGATCTGGAGCGGGTCATGGACGTTCTGGAAGGTGCTTTTGAACGCATGCCCGCGCTAGAGGAAACGGGGATCCGCTCAATTGTGAACGGCCCGATTACGTATACCATCGACGGCGCACCGCTTGTTGGGCAAGTCCCGGGCAAGCGAAACGCCTATTGCATCATCGGTCTGCGTGCGGGCCTCGGAGAAGGCGGTGGCCATGGTTGGCTGCTCGCACAACAGATCGTGCATGGTGAAGCGGTCTATGACACCTGGTGCATCGACCCACGACGTTTCACGGGCCACACCAATGTCGAACTGACTGCCCTGAAAGCAATCGAAGACTACCGAAACGAATTCCGGTTCCACTTCCCGCATGAGCACCGCCCCGCTGGCAGGCCTGCAAAGACGACCCCCCTTACGCCGATCCTCGCCGCTGAGGGCGCAGAGTTCACAGTCGTCAACGGTTGGGAGCGCGTCGACTACATCAAACCAAGCCCCGACTTCCACCCCACACTAAGCTTCGAATTTGACGAAGCCTTCGACGTCATCGGCGCAGAGGTCAGGAACGTCCAGGAAAACGTTGGCCTGTGCGAAGTGAATGGTTTCAACAGATTTGAAGTCACAGGGGCCGATCGCCATACATTCTTTGAAAGGTTGTTCTGTGGCAATGTCACCAAAAAGGATGGCCGTGTCGGGCTTGGCTACCTGCTGAACCACCACGGCATGGTCAAGGGTGAGGCAACGCTGGCGAACCTCCCCGCCTCGGACCGTGGCCCTGCGCGCACGTGGTACGGGTCAGCAGCCGCAAGTGAATTTCATGATATGGATTGGTTGCAAGAGCAGCTGCGCGACGGTGAAGATGTCCAAATCCGCACCCTGACAAACGACCAGACGATCCTTGTCTTGGCAGGTCCCAATTCTCGTGCGGTGCTGTCCAAATGTGCCCGCGGGGATTGGTCGCAGGCAGCATTCCCTTGGCTCTCGGTACGTGAATGCTTCATCGGCTTCTCGCCCGCAACCATCTTGGGCGTCAGCTTTTCTGGTGAACTAGCTTATGAAATCCACGTTCCGAACGCTTGTCTTTATGCCGCCTACCTTGCCTTGCGGGAAGCGGGGGCAGAATTTGACCTGAAGCTTTTCGGCGCACGCGCCGTAGACGCTATGCGCATCGAAAAGGGGTTTCTGCATTGGAAAGCTGATCTGCTCACCGAATTTGATCCCTTCGAGACATCGCTCGACCGATTTATCAAGACCGACAAGCCAGATTTCATTGGCCGCGATGCCTTGCTCAGGCGTCATGCCGAAGGCCCAAGACGAAAACTTGTCACGCTCAAACTGGATACGGCATCTGCACCCGCGCATGGTGGTGGATCGCTGATGAAGGACGGCAAAGTTGTCGGGACGATCACGTCAGGCGAATGGGGCTACCGCGTCGGTATGAACCTTGCCTACGCCTTTGTGGAGCCCGCGTTCGCCGAGATTGACGCGACAATGGACCTCGACCTATGTGGTGAAATGATCGCCGCAACTGTCATCGCGCCATCCCCCTATGATCCCACCTTCGCCAGAATGAGAAGCTAAGCGCCGCACCCAAACGCGCGCTCGTGCCGCCACCGGGGCAGCGCCGCGTCAGATGGCGGGCATAACGCGCTCATTGCACTCAAGGCGGGGTCTAGAATAGGAGGCGCACCTTCTGGATCATTGACACCCAAGGGAGCAATTGGAGGGGCCGTGGGAAATCGAAAATCTTGGGGCAGACATCTTAGTATAAGTGGTGCGGGTGAAGGGACTCGAACCCCCACGCCATAGGCGCCAGAACCTAAATCTGGTGCGTCTACCAATTCCGCCACACCCGCACGCTTGTCACCAAACAGGCAACGCCCGCTCCCTATCAAAGCTGGGACTGATAGGCGAGACCAAAAAAGGGCAAGACATTAACCACTTTTTGTCATATTGTGATGTTTAACCTGAGGCAGGTTTAAAACAGGAAAGTGACGCCCATGAAACCGAAAACGGTCGGGCGCGTTGACGGCAATGATCGTCATGCGGGCCAATTCAACCCTTATGCGACCCTTGATACGGGTCTGCTTCAAGGCACCCAACTGCTGACACTCGACGGTGAAATGCCGGTCGAGTTTCTAAGCATTGGCGACAAGCTTATCACGCGCGACACGGGCATCTCGAAAGTCATGCACATCCAGCGCAGCACGCGCTTGGTACACACAATTGCCTTTGCTGCCGGATCTTTGGGTCACACGCGGCCAGAGCGTGATGCCTTGTTGGCAGGTGACCAGATGATCCTGATCCGCGACTGGCGCGCACGTGCCGTTTTCAACTGCGAGCGTGCACTTGTCGCCGCGCGCAGTTTGGTGGACGGCGAATTTGTGACCGATCTGGGGTTGACGGAAACCACCATTTATCAAGTTTTCTGCGACAGCCCGCATGTGCTTTATGCAGACGGGTTGGAACTGGGCACAGCAGATGCCGCCCGCGCCCGTGGCGCCGCTTTGCACGCCGCATAGCGGACCATCAGGACCTGAGCCCAAAGGATATAGGCCCTTGATGTCTTGGGCCTGTGGCAGGATTTCACTGTTCAATTTCACTCGTTTTCGATGTCGATCATGATTGCCTGTCATTTCCATATTAAAGCAATCTGACGATTGCGCGTGTGGGGCGATTGTCTGTCGCCCGAACCGGACCTGACAGCCCCTGACGATTCTGCCCTCAGCGATGTCGAAACGGGCCGCGGCATGGGTCAGACGTTGTGTACCCGCTACCAGGCCAAAGACACGTTGAACGCTGGCGATCTTGCGGCATGAAATGTTATCCTGCGCCAAGACAAGCCGATCACCATCAAGTAGCGGTCCGGCACCAGATTCGCACAAAACATCCAAATAGGCCCCGCGAATTTCGGCATTTCCTGCGAAAACACAGCATTGCGATTCAGTTTTGCACAAAAATCGGGCATCTCGCACATTATTCGATCAAGTGCGCCCGATCTATGCGGCGTCGCACGCCGTTCCAGCCCCTCGCAATGGACCCCGGACCAACATAGTGAAATTCCCTGCATGACACGCGCGCAAAGCGCTTTGGGGGAGAGACCGATGAAAAAGATCGAAGCGATCATCAAGCCTTTCAAACTGGATGAGGTTAAAGAAGCGCTGCAAGACGTTGGCGTTCAGGGCCTGTCCGTGATCGAGGTCAAAGGCTTTGGCCGCCAGAAGGGCCACACAGAGCTTTACCGAGGCGCGGAATATGTCGTCGACTTTCTGCCCAAGGTCAAAGTCGAGGTCGTGCTGGACGACGATCAGGTCGATGCCGCCATCGAGGCCATCGTTGACGCCGCCAAAACCGAAAAGATCGGAGACGGCAAGATTTTCGTCTCCCCCGTTGAGCAAACCATCCGCATCCGTACCGGCGAGACCGGCTCAGACGCGCTTTAAGAACTCCACAAACTCCACTGCTGCAGAAGGATCACACCGATGAGCACCAAAGACTTCCTGAAGACCATCAAGGACGAAGACGTGGCCTACGTCGACATCCGTTTCACCGACACACGCGGCAAGTTGCAGCACGTGACCGTGGACGTGGACATCGTGGACGAAGACTTCCTTGAGGAAGGCTTTATGTTTGACGGCTCCTCCATCGCGGGCTGGAAATCCATCGAAGCCTCCGACATGAAGCTGATGCCCGACACGGACAGCGC
>CALAIJ010000337.1 GCA_937923365.1 uncultured Sulfitobacter sp. | reverse complement strand
TCGTCCTCCAGCATCACGGGGATGCCGTTGCGAATGGGGAAGGCAAGGCCCGCAGACTTTGATACCAGTTCCTGCCGCTCCGCGTCGAACTCCAGCGTGTTGTAGGTGCGCGGGCAGATCAGCGCCTCCAGCATCCGGCGGTCAAATTCGACGACAGCATCGCTCATTGCATCAGTCCCTCTTCCTCGCCGCCGCGCAGGGTGTATTCGATCAGTGTGACCAGCGTTTCGCGCCGCGTTTCAAGCGACGGGGCCTCCAGCAAGGCCTGCTTATCCTCGGCTTCGAAATCCAGCATCATGGACAGCGAATTAATCAGCAATTCGTCTTCGGCTTCCTTGAGGGTTTCCCAATCGGCGGACAGGCCGCGCGTCTCAAAGTAGCGGCCCAGCAGATCCATGAACGGCTTGCGGTGAAAGCCCAGATCGCCCTCTTCGCGGCCCAGATCACGCTCGAACCCGTCCCAGCTGACGTCGCAACGGCGATAGGGCGCAAAGCCGTCAACCTCGCGGGTGACACGAAAGCGCGAGACCCCTGCAAGGGTAATCATGTAACGCCCGTCTTCGGTTTCGGAGAACTGGGAGATGCGCCCTGCACAACCGATGGTGTGCAGACCGTGGCCGTCACGACCCGGGACCGCATTGGGTTGCACCATCCCGATCAGGCGCGCATCCGTTTTGATCGCATCTTCGATCATCTGAAGGTATCGCGGCTCGAATATATGCAGCGGCAACCGCGAACGCGGCAGCAGCAACGCCCCACCAAGGGGGAAGATGGCAATGGTCTCTGGCAGATCAGCTGGCTTTATCATGACGCTTTAAGTAGCGCGTTGATCTGATCAGGCAAATATCATCGAGCTGAGCTTGCGCCGCCCGTTAAGTGCTATGGGATCATCCGCCTTGAGCGCGTCGAAAATGGTGAACAGCTGGGACTTTGCAGCGGCATCATTCCATTCGCGGTCTTGCCCGAACAGGGTCAGCAGATGATCCACCGCCCCCTGTGCATCGCCATTGGCATAAAGCGCCTGCGCCAGATCAAAGCGGGCTTGTGCATCCTTCGGGTCAGCCTCCACCGCGGCGGTCAGTTCGGCCACAGGACCTGCATCAGCGGCCTGGCGCGCCAGTTGCAATTGCGCGTGGGCGGCTTCCAGCTCTGGCGCTGTCGAGATTTCCATCGGTGCGCCGTTCAGCAAGGCTTCGGCCTGATCCAGCGCGTCCATCGCAATATGCGCCCGCACCATCCCTGCATAAGCGCCCGCATGGTTGGGATCTTCGCCCAGAATGGCCGCAAAGGTCTGCGCCGCATCTGATGCCGCCCCTTCGGCCAGCATTTCCTCGGCCGCTTCAACGGCTTCCGACAATTGCTCGCCGGGGGCTTCGCCGCCCCCTGCTTTGACGACGCGGTCAACGAATGCCTTGATCTCTGATTCCGGTTGCGCGCCCTGAAAGCCGTCTACGGGCTGGCCCTTGAAAAACGCATAGACCGTCGGGATCGACTGGATTTGCAACTGCTGAGAGATGCCCTGCGCCTCGTCCACGTTGATTTTGACCATCTTGACCGCACCTTTGGCCGCCGTCACAGCGGCCTCAAGCATCGGGCCCAAGGTCTTGCACGGGCCGCACCACGGCGCCCAGAAATCCACGATCACGGGGGTGGTTTGCGAGGCCTCGACCACGTCGAGCATAAAGGTGGCCTCTGTGCCATCAATGATCAGGTCGGCGTCAGCGGCGGGGGTCAGGTTCAGGTCCATGGGCGTTTCCTTGCGGGCGTTAGATCGGGTTGGGCCTTATATGAGGCCCCTTGCGCGGGATTCAAAGGTCAAACGTCGCAAAAACCGGCGCGTGGTCGCTGGGTTGCTCCCATCCGCGCACGGCACGCTGGATATGGCTGGAGTGGGCGGCACCCGCAATGTCAGGCGTGGCCCAGATGTGATCCAGCCTGCGGCCCTTGTCGGCCGTATCCCAATCGGGCGAGCGGTAGGACCACCAGCTATATAGCTGCCCTTCAGGGATGTCCTGACGGGTGACGTCGACCCATTTCCCTGCATCCTGCGTCTCACCCAGGGCGGCGACTTCGACGGGTGTATGGCTGACAACTTTGAGCAGCTTTTTATGGTCCCAGACGTCATCCTCACGCGGGGCGATGTTCAGGTCACCCACAAGGATGGATTTCCGGGGTGTCTGCGCGTGGAAATAGTCGCGCATCTCGGACAGGTAATCCAGCTTCTGGCCGAATTTCTCGTTTATCTCGCGGTTGGGTTTGTCCCCCCCTGCGGGCACATAGAAGTTGTGGATGGTCGTGCCGTTCTCCAGCCGTCCGGCGATGTGGCGGGCGTGCCCGAGGGCGGCGAAATCTTCGGCGCCCGCTTCCTCGATCGGCAGTTTGGACAGGATGGCCACGCCGTTGTATCCCTTCTGACCACGGGCAACCATGTGGCGGTAACCGGCGGCGGCAAAGCCTTCCATCGGGATCTTGTCGACAGGGCTTTTGCATTCCTGCAGGCACAGCACATCCGGCCCGTGTTCGGCCAGCATCCGCAACACCAGCGGTTCGCGCAGACGCACTGAGTTGATGTTCCAGGTGGCAAGGGTAAAGGGCATGATGGTGATCCTGTTTGCGAAGGGCGAGGGGGCACCCTACCCGAGTTTTCCATCGGCGAAAATGGCCTGTCTTCGGATCACTGTTTGGCGCTGCGCGGACAGTCTTTGCAAGAGATGACCTATCAAACAACATACATCATATATGATATATGTTGATCTGCCTCAGCCCCTTCGGCTGGCAAGAAGCGCCACGCTATCGCGGCACCCCTACCCCATCATTGCCCCCCTGCGAAAGAGGCGCAGATCACACCCCGTTTGGCGCCAACATCACCTTGCCAGTACGCGCACCGGCCCAGGAATACTTGGCCGCTTCCGCGATTTCGTCCAAGCTGAAGTGCTTGTCGATGGGGGCAAAAAGCGTGCCTTTCAGCACCGACTTTGTCAGGCTGGCATAGACTGCCATACGCTCTTCCTTGCTTGCACGCTCGAACCAGTTAACCAGCCAGAACCCGCGCACATGAATGTCGCGAAAGATCAGCGGTCCGGCCTCGATCTGGCAGGGCTCGTTGGACATGCCACCGTAGTTGACCAGCGTCCCGCCCCGCTCCAGCGTATCACCAAGACGGCCAAAGGTGGCACCGGCAACCGCATCAACGGCCAGCTTCATCTTGGCGCCTGTCGCGGCTTTGACCCTTTCGGCCAGATCGGGCCCGTCGACCAGAACCGTCTCGGCACCCAGATCCTTGAGGCCCTGAATGGCACTCTCCCGGCGCACGATATTGACGACGTTGATGCCCCGTTCTTTGGCAAGCTGCACAAGGTAGCCGCCGACGGCTGAATTGGCCGCGGACTGGATCACCCAATCCCCTTCCTTGAGGTCAACGAAATCCTCTAACAGAAGATGCGCGGTGGCAGGATTGACCAGCAGCATGGACAACTGATCCAGGTCGCCTTCTGGCAGCGGCACCAGATGCCGCCCATCGGCCACGACATGCGTGACCCATGTGCCCTGACCTGCGGGCAACAGCACCAACTGGCCTGCGCCGTCGCCTTCGACAATGCGGCCTATCCCCTCGTTCCCTGCGACGGCTGGCAGCGGCGGCTTGACGCCATAGTTGCCGGACACCTGAATAAGGTCGGACGGATTGATCGGCGCGCGCAGCACTTCGACGCGCACCTGCCCCTCGCCCAGCGGCGCATCGGGCGCCTCGACGACCTTAAGCACCTCTGCGGGGTTGCCGAACGCTTCGTAAATGACCTGTTTCATGGAAATCTCCCTCTTTGGGCCAGCATGGCGCATGGGCTGCATCCCTGCCAGCCCCGCGTCGCAACGTCACCTGAGGGTGACCGCTCAAAAAAAGAGGCCGGACACGAAGTCCGGCCCAGTTCAACAGGGAGGTATGTGCCAGTAACCCGGGCACAACAGTCGGGATCTTTTCGAGGGAAAAGCGCCTCATGAAATACGCTTCCTCGAGGGGAACACCTGTATCGCAGAAAGGGTTCCCAAATATTTACGCCATCAACCTATAGCCACCGGATTCGGTCACAAGAAGGCGCGCATTGGACGGATCTGGTTCAATTTTCTGGCGCAAACGGTAAATATGCGTCTCAAGCGTGTGCGTGGTGACCCCCGCGTTATAGCCCCAGACCTCGTGCAGCAGCACATCGCGCGGCACGACACCGTCGTTAGACCGGTACAGAAACTTGAGGATATTTGTCTCTTTCTCCGTCAGGCGCACCTTTTTGTCGTCCTCGGTGATCAGCATTTTGACGGACGGCTTGAAGGTATAGGGCCCCAGTTGGAACACCGCGTCCTCCGATTGCTCGTGCTGGCGCAGTTGCGCGCGGATGCGGGCCAGCAGCACGGGAAACTTGAACGGTTTGGCGACATAATCATTGGCACCTGCATCCAGACCCAGAATGGTATCGGCGTCGCCATCATGACCTGTCAGCATCATAATCGGGCTTTTGACCCCCTGCTTGCGCATCAAACGGCACAGCTCGCGGCCATCGGTATCGGGCAGACCGACGTCCAGAATGACCAGATCATAGATCGCCTCTTTGGCACGGGTCATGGCGTCTGCACCATTGCCGGCCTCGAAGACATCAAAGTCCTCGGTCATGATCAACTGCTCGCTTAACGCTTCGCGCAGGTCATCGTCATCATCGACAAGCAGGATTTTCTTGAGTTGCGCCATGGGTGGTCTCCCTTTGCTGTTGCATCATAGATGCGCCTTGCCCGCGCCTGCGACAAGGTTTGACCCGATCCTCTCACGGCCTCGTGTTGGAATGGGCAAGAAATGTTTCAATTCCTGCCCGCCTGACATAGATATCTTTCAAATCAACCACGGAGCTGTAACACCCCGATGACCCTCGCCCCTGACATATCAGAGCAATTGGCCCGTGCTCGCGCCGATCTGCGTATGGGTGTGCCTGTGGTCTTGCTGGGCGCGCCATCGGTGCTGGTCATGGCGGCAGAGACACTGGCCCCTGCGCGCCTGAATGATCTGCTGGCCTTGGGCGGGGTCCCTGTTCTGGCGGTCACTGCGCGCAGGGCACAGGTGCTCAAGGCGCATGTCTATGACGGCGATCTGACCCGCATATTGGTGCCGCAGGATGCGACGCCTGCGTGGGTGCAAGGCGTCGCAGACCCCGCTGACGATCTACGGTCCCCGATGAAAGGCCCGTTTCGCTGCACCCGCGACGGCGATGCGGCGGCCCATCGCGCGGCCCTTGATCTGACCAAGGCAGCCCATTTGCTGCCTGCCTGTCTGGTGCTGGATCTGGCCGATGGTCCGGCCTTTGCCACGACCCACGGGTTGACCGCCGTGCCGCTTGCCATGGCTATTCCCGCCCTCAGCATCCGCAGCCCGCTGCATCCGGTCGTGAACGCCCGCTTGCCGATGGAGGCATCCGAGGCGGGCCGTTTGCACATCTACCGCCCCGAAGACGGTGGAGAGGAACACTACGCCATCGAAGTCGGCCGCCCCGACCGCAGCAAACCCGTGCTGGCGCGGCTGCACTCTGCTTGCTTTACGGGTGACGTGATGGGCAGCCTGAAATGCGACTGCGGCCCCCAGTTACGCGCCGCTTTGGCGCAGATGGGTGCCAAAGGCCACGGCGTGCTTTTGTATCTGAACCAGGAAGGGCGCGGCATTGGGCTGGCCAACAAGATGCGCGCTTATTCCTTGCAAGATCAGGGGTTTGATACGGTGGAAGCCAATCACCGCCTTGGCTTTGAGGATGACGAACGCGACTTCCGGCTGGGCGCGGACATCCTGAAATCCATGGGGTTTTCGGCTGTGGACCTGCTGACGAACAACCCCCGCAAGGTGGAAATGATGCAGGCCAGCGGCATTGACGTGGCCACCCGTGTGCCGCTTCATGTGGGCGAAAACCGCCATAACGCAGGCTATCTGGCGACCAAGGCGGCAAAATCGGGCCACCTGCTGTGAGGCGGGATGCCCATGCCGCCAAGCCCCTCTACCGCAAGGTGAATTCCAAAGCGCATGGGGTGTGCCACGGATCAGGGCAGGCCGCCCGTTTTGAGCGCAACAGCAAGGCCGGACCCCGTACCTCGATGCACAGCGGGCAGCGCCATGGGCTGGATTACACGCCTCTTTATCGCTTTTTGCTGAAGAATGTGGGCCAGCCCTGGGACAGCATCGTCTCTCGCGCGACGCCGCGCATCAAAGAGACGGAGGCACTCTACCACATCGTTGCCCGCTCTGACGTGGACCGCCGCAAGACTGCCCGTATTGGCGAATCGAGTTTCTTCAGCGGGCTATACATTGACGCTGACGGCCTTTTGCAAATCGTCGCGCCAGACTTGACGTCAGACGATCTGCATCCCTTCTGCCCATGCTGCACCCATTCATTTAACGGCGAACAGATCCCCAATCCTTACAGCGATGCCACTGCAGGCAAAGGCTGGTCCTGATGACCCCGAACGATCTGGTTCTGACCCCGCGTGGCGTGCGTTTTCAAGGGCGGACCTTCCCCTGCACCATCGGCAAAGGCGGGCTGGCAGCAGACAAACGCGAGGGCGACGGCGCGACACCGATTGGCGCGCATGCCATTGGCGGCATCCTCTATCGCCCTGACCGCATCGCGCCGCCGACCCCTTGGGCGATCCCGATTGGCCCGACTGATCTGTGGTCGGATGATCCGTCGGACAAAGCGTACAACCACATGGTCCGCGCCCCTTACCCGCACAGCTATGAGGCCCTGCGGCGCGCCGATCCGCTCTATGATCTGGTGATTATCACGGGCTGGAACTGGCCGGAGGCGACTGCGGGGCGCGGATCAGCGATCTTTATCCACCAATGGCGGCGTCCGGGCTATCCAACCGAAGGCTGCGTGGCATTTGCCCGCGCCCACCTGCACCACATCGCCAGCCATCTGACGCCAGACGCGCGGCTGATCGTGCCGCCGCTTGCAAACGGGACCATCGCGCACCCCTGAAAATGCTGCCGCTCAGCCCGCGACCCGTTCCCCGAAAATGGCGGAACCGACGCGCACATGGGTGGCCCCCAAGGCAACGGCGCGCTCAAAATCGCTGCTCATCCCCATGGAAAGCCCCGCCAACCCGTTGCGCTTGGCGATCTTGGCCAGCAGGGCAAAGTGCAGCGACGGCTCCTCTTCCACCGGCGGGATGCACATAAGGCCCTGCACGGGCAGGTCAAGCCCTTGGCATTCCTTGATAAAATCGTCCGCGTCACGGGGCAGCACGCCTGCCTTCTGCGCCTCTTCGCCCGTGTTGATCTGCACGAACAGGTCGGGGCAGCGGCCCAGCTCCTGCGCGATGCGCGCGATGGAGGTGGCCAGTTTGGGGCGGTCCACGGAATGGATGGCGTCGAACAATTCCATGGCAGCGCGGGTCTTGTTGGATTGCAGCGGGCCAATCAAATGCAGATCAACGCCTGTAAACTGCTCTTTAAAGTCGGGCCACTTGCCCGCCGCCTCTTGCACCTTGTTTTCGCCAAAACAGCGGTGGCCTTCTTCCAGCACGGCCTGAACCCGCGCGTTGGGCTGCACTTTGCTGACCGCGATCAGCTTGGCCGCCCCTTCGGGCCGCCCTGCCGCAACGCAGGCACGCGCAATCTTGTCGGAAATCTCGGAAAGGCTCATGGGGGGTGGCTTTCATCTGGGGGGTCAGACCCAAGAGATAGCAAAGCCCCCGCAAAAAAGGGAGGCCCAAAAGAAAAGGGGCAGACCAAAAGGCCTGCCCCAAATCTGTCAGATGTCAGATCAACTTAGAAGTTGAAGCGAACACCCAGGTCAGCAACTGTCGCGCCGCCGATACGCTCGGCGATACCGCCACGCAGGGAGACGCCGCCGCCCAGATCGTGGTTGAAGTCAACACCGTAGCCGTCGCCAGCAATGGAGTCGTCCGCGTAGTACACTTCAACGTTTGTGGCTGCGCCAACGTCGAAACGACCGGCCAGAACGGTACGGTTGCCGTTTGTGCCGTTGTCTGCGTATGCCAGAGTTACGTCGGCTGCGCCGAAGGAACCGCCAACAGATGCAGCGAACTCGGTGTCACCCGCGTTGTCGGAGTCTTGGCCACCGATTGCGAATGTCCAGCCGTTCCATGTGTATGCAACGTGAGCAGCAACACGGTTGTTGATGTCGGAAGCA
This sequence comes from uncultured Sulfitobacter sp., assembly GCA_937923365.1. Taxonomy (GTDB): domain Bacteria; phylum Pseudomonadota; class Alphaproteobacteria; order Rhodobacterales; family Rhodobacteraceae; genus Sulfitobacter. Next base: position 242 of record CALAIJ010000337.1, on the reverse strand, counting down.
GATACGTGAACAGACAGGTCGCCTGCGGAGTACATAACTTCAACACCGTTGGAACCGCCTGCACCCAGACCGCCGGACGAGTATGCGTCAGCGTTGAACTGGTAAGCAGTGTAGTCGTAGCCCAGACCGGTCAGGCCGAGGTCGATTGGGTACATGCCAGGCATGAACTCAAGCGCGCCAAAGATGTTACCAACACCAACTTCGAAGCCGCCGGAGCGAGCGAAGAAGCGTGCGTGGTTGAT
>CALAIJ010000336.1 GCA_937923365.1 uncultured Sulfitobacter sp. | reverse complement strand
CGATCTGCACGACGCCGCAGGCATGACGGTGCTGGCCATGGGCAAGATGGGCGCGCAGGAGCTGAATTATTCCTCCGACATTGACCTGATCTGCCTCTTTGATGAAACGCGGTTCGACCGGGATGATTTTCACGAGGCCCGCAGCGCCTTTGTGCGCGCCACACGGGTGATGAGCGGGCTGTTGAATGATCTGACCGCTGACGGGTATGTCTTTCGCACCGATCTGCGCCTGCGCCCTGATCCGGCGGTCACGCCTGTCTGCATGGCCATGGCCGCCGCCGAAGCCTACTATGAAAGCCTTGGCCGCACGTGGGAGCGCGCCGCCTATATCAAGGCACGGGTCTGTGCGGGCGATACATCCGCGGGTGAGGGGTTCTTGCGCACGCTGCGGCCTTTCGTCTGGCGCAAGCACCTCGACTTTGCAGCCATTCAGGACGCGCATGACATGCGCTTGGCGATCCGCGCGCACAAAGGGCTGGGCGGGCCGATCACATTGGAAGAGCACAACATGAAGCTGGGCCGCGGGGGCATCCGCGAGATCGAGTTCTTTACCCAGACGCGGCAATTGATTTCCGGCGGGCGCGACCCCGATTTGCGGGTGCGCGGCACCTGCGAAGGGCTGGCGGTCCTCGCGCAAAAAGACTGGGTGCCTGCCGAGGCCGCGCAGACACTTACCGGTCACTACCGCGCCCACCGGACGATCGAGCACCGCTTGCAGATGATCCGCGATGCGCAGACCCATACCTTGCCCAAAGGGCAGGCGGGCTTTGACCAACTGGCCTGCATGGTCGATATGGACACCGACGCCCTGCGCGCCGATCTGGTCGCGCGTCTGAGCGCGGTGCACGAATTAACCGAAGGTTTCTTTGCCGCCTCGCGCGCGCCGGTGTCGGATCAGGCCGTTGCGCATGACTTTGACACCGAAGTGCTGGACCGGTGGCCCAGCTATGCCGCCCTGCGCAGTGACCGGGGCGCGGAGATTTTCGAGCGTCTCAAGCCCGAATTTCTTGCCCGTCTTGCCAAGGCTGCGAAACCTAACGAGGCCTTGCTGGCCTTCGACGGATTTCTTGCGGGATTGCCCGCAGGGGTGCAGCTGTTCTCGCTTTTGCAAATCAACCCGCAGTTGGCGGATTTGCTGATTGATGTGGTCAGCACCTCGCCCGAACTTGCCCATCACCTGTCGCGCAATGCGCGGGTGTTTGATGCGGTCATTGGCGGGGATTTCTTCTCCGACTGGCCGGGGGCAGAGGGGCTGCACGATATGCTGGCCGCCGTGCTTGAGGCGGAGCCCGACTATGAGGCGCGCCTTGGTGGCACCCGTCGCTGGGCCCGCGAATGGCATTTCCGCATCGGCGTGCATCTGCTGCGCGGGCTGATCACGCCGCAGGTGGCAGGCGCGCAATATGCCGATCTGGCGCGGGCTGTGTTGTCGGCCCTCTGGCCGGTTGTGATCGCGCAATTTTCCCTGCGCCACGGCCCGCCACCGGGGCGGGGTGCGGTGCTGGCCGGCATGGGGTCATTGGGGGCAGGGCAACTGACGCCGGCCTCTGATCTGGATATGATCGTGATCTATGATCCACTGGATGTGGAGGCCTCTGACGGGAACCGGCCGCTGCCAGCGCGGCAGTATTATGCGCGGCTGACACAGGCGATGATCACCGCGATGACCGCGCCCATGGCTGACGGGCGCCTCTACGAGATCGACATGCGCCTGCGTCCGTCGGGCAACAAGGGCCCCGTGGCCACCAGCCTCGCCAGCTTTGAAAGCTACCAGCTGGAGGAAGCATGGGTCTGGGAACATTTGGCCCTGACGCGCGCGCAAGTGGTCGCAGGACCGCAGGATCTGGCGCAGGATGTAGAGGCCCTGCGCGCCCGCATTCTGGCCCATGACACAGGCCGCCAAGAGGTCTTGCAGGAAACCGCAGAGATGCGGATCAAGATCGCCAGTGCCAAGACAGCAACGGGCGTGCTGGATGCCAAGATCGGCGCGGGCCGCTTGCAAGACATCGAGCTTTTCGCCCAAGCAGGCGCTTTGCTGGCAGGCCAGTCTGCGGGTGACATTGCCCAAGGGCTGGATGCCGCCGTGCAAACGGGCATGATCACCGCGCCCGAGGGGGAAACGCTCAAGGCCGCTTACGCGCGCTGCTGGGCGCTGCAATGCGCCTCACGGCTGTTGTCTGCCACCCCGCCAGAGCCCAAAGATCTGGGGCAGGCGGGGGCGGCCTATCTCACGCGCAGGCTTGGATGCGACACGCTTGCCCAATTGCAGACGCAAATGGCACAGACCTATGATCAGGCGGCCGCGATTATCGACGCCGCAATGGCACAAACGGACACGGGGCAGGCATGACCAAAGGCGACGCAGAGGATCACAAGGGCCTCATCATGGAGGCCTACCGCATCGAAGGCATTACCAAGCCTGAATGCCGCACGATCTTTCTGGATTGGGCGCTGAGCCTGCCGGTGGAGCGCGACACGGGCGAGGCGATCCGCCTGCTTTTGGCCAAGTACCAGCCCGATGCGCCCGATCACCCCATGACCGAAGTGCTGACCGAAGGGCTTGTCGGCATGGCCGCCCCCCGCCGCCGTGGGGGCTGGCGCAGCAGGCCGCGAAACTGACCCCCGCAACTGAGTGCTTTCCCATGGCCTCCGAACCCACTAGAGGGAGGGCATGGACACAGATCAGACCTCCCCCGCTTCACCGCAGATGCCGATTGTACGGATGCTGCCCAAAGCCAACGCGCGCGCGATCCGGCATGGTTTCCCGTGGGTTTACGCCAATGAAATGGTGTTGGACCGCCGCACCAAGAACCTGACGCCCGGGACCCTGGCCGTGCTGGAGGATGCAAACCGCGAGCCTTTGGGTGTGGTCTCGGTCAATCCGACCTCCAAAATTGCGGGCCGTATGCTGGACCGCGATGTGCAGGCCGATCTGGATCAGGCGTGGTTCGAAGTGCGGATTGCGCGGGCATTGGCGTTGCGTGAACGGGCATATGACGCGCCATATTACCGCCTTGTCCATGCAGAGGCCGACGAATTGCCCGGCGTGATCATCGACCGCTTTGGCGAGACCTGCGTGATCCAGCCCAACGCCGCTTGGGCAGAAGCGCTGCTGGGCCCGCTGTGCGCGGCCCTGATCGCTGTTACGGGCGTGTCCCATGTGCTCAAGAACGCAGGCGGGCGCACGCGCAGCCTTGAGGGGCTTGACGATGTTTCAACCGTATTGGCCGGGACCGGGCCTGACGGTCCGGTGCCTGTGCCCATGAACGGCGCGACCTATATGGCGGACCTCACGGGGGGGCAAAAGACGGGCTTGTTCTATGACCAGCGGCCCAACCACGCGTTCGCGGCGTCCCTGTCGAAAGATGCCCGCGTGCTGGATGTCTTTGCCCATGTGGGTGGCTTTTCACTGGCGGCAATCGCTGCTGGTGCGCGCAGCGGTCTGGCCATCGACGGCTCTGCCCCTGCGTTGGCTTTGGCCGAACAGGGCGCTGCTGCGATGGGAGTGACGGACCAGTTCATCACCCGTCAGGGCGACGCCTTTGATACGCTCACGGCCTTGCGGGCGGAAGGCGCGGAATTCGATGTGGTGATTTGTGATCCGCCCGCCTTTGCGCCCTCGCGCAATGCGCTGGACGCGGGCCTGCGCGCCTATGAGCGGATTGCCCGACTGGCCGCCCCCTTGGTGGCGGAAAACGGCATTCTGGGCCTGTGCTCATGCTCTCATGCGGCGGATATGCAAGCGTTCCGTACGGCCTGCGTACGCGGCATTGGCCGCTCTGGCAGACGCGGCATTCTGGTGCATTCGGGCCAAGCGGGTCCTGACCATCCGCAATTGCCGCAACTGGCCGAAAGCGGCTATCTGAAATCCTTGTTCTTTCGGGTCTGACACGGATGCCGCGCATCTTGATGGATGCCTGCGTGCTGTATCCGACGGTGATGCGCGAAGTGACCATGGGGGCGGCGGCCGAAGGGCTGTTTGAGCCTGTCTGGTCGGCGCGTATTCTTGAGGA
>CALAIJ010000335.1 GCA_937923365.1 uncultured Sulfitobacter sp. | reverse complement strand
GCCGAGAGCGGGTTTCAAAGCTTTCTCAAGGCCGTAACAGACGCTGTTAATGTAGCGAATGCCGCCTATCAGCGCGATGGCGGGCTGTCGGGCGTTTCTACCGGTCTGATCGACATGGATAAAAAGCTGGGGGGATTGCACAAGTCTGACCTGCTGATTCTTGCGGGGCGCCCGTCTATGGGCAAGACATCACTGGCCACCAACATCGCGTTCAACGTCGCCAAAGCCTACAAGAAAGGCCTGAAGCCCGACGGCACCGAAGGGGCTGTTGATGGTGGCGTTGTCGGCTTTTACAGCCTCGAGATGTCAGCCGAACAGCTGGCCGCGCGTATCTTGTCCGAAGCCTCTGAAATTCCCTCGCAGCAAATCCGGTCTGGCGATATGTCCGAAACCGAATTCCGTCGCTTTGTGGATGCCGCCAAAGCGCTTGAGGCCTGCCCGCTGTTCATCGACGACACGCCCGCCCTGCCGATTTCCCAATTGGCCGCCCGCGCACGGCGTCTCAAACGGACCCACGGCTTGGATGTTTTGATTGTTGACTACCTGCAGCTGGTACGCGGCACAGGCCGGTCGGAAAACCGCGTGAACGAGATCAGCGAAATCACCATGGGCCTCAAAGCCATTGCAAAGGAACTCGAAATTCCTGTCATCGCCCTCTCGCAGTTGTCGCGTCAGGTTGAAAACCGCGAGGACAAGCGTCCGCAATTGAGTGACCTGCGCGAATCCGGCTCGATTGAACAAGACGCCGACGTCGTGATGTTCGTGTTCCGCGAGGAATACTACAAAGAGCGCGAAAAACCGGGCGATCACGATCTGGAAGCCATGGCCCGTTGGCAAGAAGAGATGGAGCGCCTGCATGGCCGCGCCGAGGTTGTCATCGGCAAGCAGCGCCACGGTCCGATCGGCACTGTTGACCTTAGCTTTGAAGGGCGCTTCACCCGCTTTGGCAACCTTGTTCAGCCTTGGCAGCAAGGTGCCGTGGACGAGCAGGAATTCTAAGCCCCAAAGGCCACGCCCATGGAAATCGAATTCGTCAATCACGCCTCAGTGCTGGTCCGTCATGGCGACGTCGGCCTGCTGTCGGACCCGTGGTACGAAGGCCCCGCCTTTCATAAGGGCTGGCGTTTGCTGGTGGAAACCCAGCCTGAACAGGTCGCGGATATCCTTTCGCGCACCACGCATATCTGGCTCAGCCACGAGCACCCCGACCACTTTTCCGTCAGCTTTTTCAAACGCTTCGGGCAGATGATTCGCGACCAAGGGATCACCTTGCTGTTCCAAGACATCGACGACCAGCGCGTGGCAGACTTCTTGCGGGGCGAAGGCTTCCAGATCACCTTTCTGCCTTTCGAGACCGCTGTGTCGCTTGGCGATGACGTCAGTGTCACCTGCATCAAGGACGAGTTTATCGACAGTGCACTCAGCATCCGCGCCGGTCAGACGCATATCCTCAACCTGAACGATTGCAACGTCGGCACCCGCGCCCGCGCCGAGGAAATCGCGGCGGTCACAGGCACTTGCGACATCCTGCTGACCCAGTTCAGCTATGCGGCATGGAAAGGCGGGCGCGAGAACCGCGATTGGCGCGTCACCGCCGCCGCCGAAAAGCTCGACAACATTCGCGTGCAGGCAGAGGTTTTCCAGCCAAGCATGGTTATTCCTTTCGCCAGCTTCGTCAGCTTTGCGCATATGCGAAACAGCTATCTGAACGACGCTGCCAACACGCCCCGCGCCGTGGTGGATGCCTTTGCAAATGCGGATTTTGCCACGCAGGTCATGGCACCGGGTGACGTCACCAACGGCACCTATGATCCCACCGCCAGCACGGCTGCGATTGCCTGGTGGGACGCGCCTTACGGGTCATTGGAGGACGGGCTCATGACATACGACAGCGTCTCCCCTCAGGCCTTGCAGCAGGCCTTTGGCATCTGGCGCGAACGGGTTTTCAAGAACAACGCGCGCGCCACCATGTGGATTGCCCAAAAACTCAGCCCGATCAGGGTGTTGCAGCCCGTTGTTATTGCGCTGGATGATCTGGATCAAAGCTGGCGGATTGATCCCGTCGCAGGCAGTTTCACGCAAACGCAAGATGCTGCTGATCTGACCATGCACTCTGAATCACTGGCGTTTCTGTTCACCAATTCCTTTGGCTTTGACACGCTGTCGGTCAATGGCACCTTCGAAGAGGCGCGCACGGGCGGGTTCAGCCGCGCGGCGCGCTCCATCGCCATTGAGAACCTGAACAACCTTGGTATCCGGTTTGACATGGGGCTGTTGTTCAACCCCAAGATCATTGGCGTTATTCTGACCCGCCTGCGCGGGGTCAGCGCCAAGATCAAAGGTAACGGGTAGGTCTATTCGCCCGGGGTTTTGACCTCATAGGTCAGGCCCTTGGCCGTGCCTTTGGCAAAGCCTTTCCAGTAGGAATGATCCTCTTTCGGGGTGCCATCCTCGTTCATCGACCAGACACCATCGTTCGACTGGGTCATCAGGTCCAGATAATCGCCGTTCTTGCCGTCTTTTAATTGCATATCCAGCCAAGCGGTCACGAAATGCTGCGCGATATTGTTGCTGCGCACGGTGTCCCAGACCGGATCGGTGTAATGCTCCGAGATATCAAAGCCCTTGTCTTCATTGAAGTAAAAGCTCTCGACCGGCGCGGGCATCGGTGCGGCCGAGTTGTGGCCCCCGTTAAGATAGGTCACCAGCGCCGCGTCGGCACCCGTCACCCCCTCCCAGAGGGCGCGCACGCCGTTCTCATACAGCGATACGTCATCTTCGGACCCTGCCATGAACATCATAGGGATGCCCACGCCTGCCAGCCCTTCAGCGTCCCAAAAGCCCGTGTTCATGCCCCATGGCCCAATGGCCACGGCGGTCTTGATCCGCGGATCAGGCAGTGCCGCGTGGGTCTCAGACCCGGCCTCGTGGATCGCAAGCGTGCCGTGCGGCCCGCCCCAAGGGTAGGCGACCGACGCTTCGGTCACGCCGCCCCCTGCGGTGATCACAGCGCCATACCCGCCCATGGAATACCCGATCAGGCCCGTGTTGTTGGCGTCATAGAGCCCGGCCATATCGCCCTCGGCCATGTTTGCCATCTCTTGCAAGACAAACAACTGATCAAGCGATCGGTTCACCAAGGTCGACCCAAAAGCCGCCTGCGTGCGGTAGGTGCTGTCCGTGTGGTCGATCGACGCCACCACATAACCTTTGGACGCGATGTTCTCAGCCAGATGCGACAACAAGAACCGGTTGCCGGGATAGCCATGGCTGATCAGAACCAGCGGATAGGGCGCATCAGGGCTGGCTGCGGGCGCGTCGCGCATGGCGCGGCCCTGCAAGGTCACTTCGGTGGTGCCATCGCGTAGATAAGCCTTGAGGCTCGTGTCACCCGTGGCCCCGGCCGCCGCCGGATACCACAGCTCAACGGTCAAAGGCCGGTCATAGCGTGGCCATTCTGCGGGTTTCTCTGCAGCGGGATCAATCGCAACGATATCGATCTGTTCGGGGTTCACCATGTCAATCTGGCGCACACCCACAGGCAAATCGCCATAGGCGGCCAGCGCGGGCGCAGAGGGCAATTGTCGGTCGATACGGTTTTCAGCTTGGGCCATCGATCCTGCAGATATCGCGATTGCCAGTGTCATGCCAGTGCTGCGCAGATGTCTCATGAAATTCTCCCCTTGGTTGAATTTCAGCCTAAGGCAATGCGGCAAAGCCACAAGTGCGACGTTACGTGATGCCACATATACGCCCGGCCTCATCTGTGGCTATAATCCGTTATGTGGAGAACCCTGATTGCCGCTTTGATGCTTTGGCCCCTGCCCGCCGCGGCGGTCGAAGTCGATCTGGAACTGTTTCTGGCTGTTGATGTGTCACGCTCCATGTCGCCCCAGGAATTGGATCTGCAAAGGCGCGGCTACGCCGAGGCGCTCACCAGCCCACAGGTGGCCGCAGCCCTGCAAAGCGGGATGCTGGGGCAGATCGCAGTCACATATGTCGAATGGGCAGAGGATCACGCCCAACGGATCATTGTGCCGTGGACGCTGGTGAACACCCCCGAACATGCCGCCAGAATCGCAGCAACCCTGACGGCCACCTATGATGACAGCCTGCGGCGGACCTCTATCTCCGGTGTGCTGGACTATGCCGCAGCCTCGTTTCGCAACAACGGCTTTGATGGATTGCGCCGTGTCATCGACATTTCAGGCGACGGCCCCAACAATCAGGGCGCGCCCGTGTTGGATGCCCGCGCACGGGTACTGGCGCAGGGGATCACCATCAACGGCTTGCCGCTGATGACCCAAGACGCGTTAAGCAACATCTGGGGCATTCCCGATCTGGATGCCTACTACAGCGCTTGTGTAATCGGGGGGCCCGGTGCCTTTTTGATCCCGGTGCGCGACTGGGCGGCCTTTCCTGCCGCTGTCCGGCGCAAACTGGTGTTGGAGATCGCCAGCCTGCCGCCAGTCCCCAAGATCATCCGCGCGCAGGCACAGCCGCCCTATGACTGTCTGGTGGGCGAGAAGATGTGGGAGCAAAACCGCAGCTTCTTTGACATCCCCTGACACCGGACGGTGGGCGTTGAGGCGCGCGGTCTCTTGACCCCGCGCATGGCTGTGTCAAAACGAAGCTCATGAGCAACGCAACCCTGACCATCGACCTGAATGCCCTTGCCGCCAACTGGCGCGCCCTTGACCGCATGACAGACGTGCCGACAGGTGCCGTGGTCAAAGCGGACGGCTACGGGCTGGACGCAGGCCGCGTAGGCCGCGCACTGGCCGATGCAGGCGCGCGCCACTTTTTTGTTGCAGCCGCCGAAGAAGGGGCAATCCTGCGCCGGGCCATTGGTGAAGGACCTGAAATCTCGGTCTTTTCAGGGCATATGGCCGGTGATGCAGAGATCATCCGCAGCGCCCGCCTGACGCCGCTGATCAATTCGGTCGATCAGTTGCTCTTGCACGTGGAGATGCTGGCCGGACACCGCTTTGGCATCCAGCTTGACAGCGGCATGAACCGTCTGGGGATGGAGCCTTCCGAATGGGCCGCCGTGCGCGCCATCGCCCTTGCCCAAGAGCCCACACTGATCATGTCACATCTGGCCTGCGCAGACACGCCTGACCACCCGATGAATGCGCAGCAATTGGCGACATTCCGTGACATGACTGAGGGGGTTGATGTACCCCGCTCGCTTGCTGCGACGGGGGGGATTTTGCTGGGGCCGGACTATCACTTTGACCTCACGCGCCCTGGTGTCGGGCTTTATGGCGGCCTGCCCTTTGCGCAGGCCACGCCCGTGGTCTCGCTGGACGTGCCCGTCATTCAGGTGCGCGATGTGGCGGTTGGGGAAACCGTCGGCTATGCGAACGCCTTTGTGGCAAAGACCCCCACCAAGGTTGCCACAGTTGCCGCGGGCTACGCGGACGGGCTGATCCGCGCCATGGGCGGGCAGGCATCTTTCCGACACGCAGGGCAAACCCTGCCGGCTTTGGGGCGGGTATCGATGGATATGATCACAGTGGACGTCACCGCGCTTGAGGATGTGCCCGACCACCTGCAACTGATTGGCCCTGAACAGACCGTTGATCAGGTGGCTGAGTGGGCCGGTACAATCGGCTATGAGATCCTGACCTCCCTTGGCGGGCGCTATGCGCGTGTCTATCTGTCCTGACATGATGATTTTGAAAATCCTGAACCTGTCGTTGCTGGTCTTGTATCCTTTGGCATGGGCCGCGCCTTTGATGCGCGCAGGGCTGCTGCCGCTCTTCGGGCTGGACGAGATTTCAGTGCTGACAGGGCTACAGTCCCTTTGGGCAAGCGACATCTTCCTTGCTTTGGTTGTCACGGTTTTCGCGCTTTTCGCGCCCTATCTGAAGACGATCGGACTGGCCTTGCTGCATTTCAACCTGCTCAGTGCAAAGCTGCTGCCGACCCTGCACATTCTGGGAAAGCTGGCGATGGCGGACATCTTTCTGATTGCCCTCTACATCACCCTGACCAAGGGCATCGGCGTAGGCCGGATTGAAGTCGCCTGGGGACTTTATCTGTTTACGGCCTGCATTCTGACATCGATTCTCGTCTCATGGCGTACTGAACAATCCATGATCCGAACTAAGGATTGACGCCAAATCCAAGACAATTCCGTCGCAAAAATGTCAAAATTGGCCGAAAAGTCCCCTTTCTCAGCGGTTTGCGAAAAATTACCGTGAAATTCTTAGTTAATCGGCATAAAGTTGCCGATATTGACGATCCTCAGGGGGGGATGTTTGTGAATACCGTTCGTGTACTGGCGTATTTCGTCCAATTTATCATGCAAAGACTCGCTTTGGCCGTCTTCGCGATTGCTGCTCTGTGCCTCTTTTGTGCGACCCTGATGGCGGCTTTTGGTCAATGGTCCTGGCTGTCCCTCTCCATTCAATACCAAGGTGCCCCTGTCGAGAATGCAGGCATGTACGCGCAGATCGGTCTGACGGTTCTCGCCGTCGGGCTGTGCTTTTTCCTGCCCGCCAACCGCCGGATCATGCAGCTTGAGAATTCGCATCGCCGTTTTTCCATTGGCATGCAGGATGTGGCAAATGCATATGCGGCTGTGCACGCAGCGGACCGTCAAAGGACCTTCCAGCTCAGCTCTGAATTCGACAGTGTCCGCGAACGGCTGGCCTACCTGCGCGATCACCCAGACCTGAGCACGCTTGAGCCGTCCTTGCTGGAAGTCGCCGCCCAGATGAGCCACCTTTCAACGGAACTGGCGCAGGTCTATTCCGACGACAAGATCGCCCGCGCACGCAGCTTTCTGGAGCAGCGTCAGGAAGAGATTACACTCTTCAACACCCGCCTTGATCAGGCCAAAGCCATCTCCACCGAGATGAAGCAGTGGCTGCACGAAGTGGAGCTGGAAGAAAGTGTTTGTGCCGCTCAGCTGGAGCGTCTGCGCGAAGAGATGCACGAAATTCTGCCAGAGCTTGGGACACAAAACACGATGCCGCGCACCGCCGACGATGTCTTGGCAGAAGCGGCCATCGACGCGGATCTGGACCCCAAGGCCCTCGATAATACCGTGATCGAGATGCCTCCGAAGGCTGCGGAATAGACGACCATTAGCGTGGTTTCTGCGTCTTTTGCGACAATGCGCGACCGGATTTTTCACAAAAATCCGTCACCCCTTATCTGTCAGCGCACGTAGGCTTTGTGCACCCAGCCTTTGGGCCCGTTCAACACACGCACGCGCAGCCAGTTGCCCGACGCGCCCAGCACTTTGACCTGATCGCCAGGATAGATACGCCGGATGATCCCGTTTCCTGTGCCCGGCCCTGCCCGCAGGTTCAAAAAACCGTCAGACGTCTGAATTACCACGCGGATATCGCCCGACCAGCTGCTGATCTCCTGCAGAAAATTGCCGGACACCCAGCCCGTGCCCCCACCGGGCAAGCGCACCCGGTGCCAGCGACCCTTTTTCTCCAGCGATGTCACCTGATCGCCCGGATAAATCTCGCGCAGAATCTCGAAATTTGTGCCCGGCCCGCTGCGCACGTTCAAAAAGCCGTCCGAGGTTTGCTTGACGAAAAAGCTGTCCGCAAAGGCCGCCGAAGCACTGATGATGAGGGCCGCAGCCGTCAAGGCAAGTCGTTTCATGATCTAATCCTTCCAATAAATAGAGCGGGTCATAAATTCCTTTGACCTCTGACCTCAATCTATACAAAAGGCAGCATGGCCAAAGCAACGACAACCTTCTCTTGCACCGCTTGCGGCGCGTCTTTCAACAAGTGGTCCGGCCGCTGCGACGGTTGCGGCGAATGGAACTCGATCCAGCAGGATCAGGGTATTTCGGCAGGCCCACCGTCCAAGTCGTTGGGCGCGAAGCGTGGCTCCTCCGTCGTGCTGACCGATCTTGGCACAAACGAAGCGCCACCCCCCCGCAGCCGCTGTGGCATCGACGAGCTGGACCGCGTGTTGGGCGGTGGCCTTGTCCCTGCATCGGCCATTCTGGTCGGCGGCGATCCCGGCATCGGCAAGTCCACTCTGCTTTTGCAGGCCGCCGCCCATTTCGCCAAAGCAGGGCTCAAGACGATCTACGTCAGCGGCGAAGAAGCCAGTGCGCAGGTCCGCATGCGCGCACAGCGTCTGGGGCTGGCGGACGCGCCCGTGCAACTGGCCGCCGAGACCAATCTGCGCGACATCATCACCACGCTGGACAAAGAACGCCCGCAATTGGCGATCATCGATTCCATCCAAACCATGTGGGCCGACAATGTGGACAGCGCGCCCGGCTCCGTTTCCCAAGTGCGCGCCGCCAGCCACGAATTGACCGCCTTTGCCAAGCGCACCGGCACCTCCGTGATCCTTGTGGGCCACGTCACCAAAGACGGCCAGATCGCGGGCCCGCGCGTCGTGGAACATATGGTCGATACGGTCCTGTATTTCGAGGGCGAGCGCGGCCACCAATTCCGTATTCTACGCTCGGTCAAGAACCGCTTTGGCCCCGCTGACGAAATCGGCGTTTTCGAAATGACGGGCCGTGGCCTTGAACAGGTCACCAACCCCTCGGCGCTGTTTTTGTCCGAGCGCGGGCAGCCCTCGGCAGGCTCCGTGGTCTTTGCAGGGATCGAAGGCACACGGCCTGTGTTGTGCGAATTGCAGGCGCTCGTCGCCCCGTCGCCCCATTCCCAGGCGCGCCGCACGGTGGTGGGTTGGGACGGCGGACGGCTGGCGATGATTCTTGCCGTGCTGGAGGCGCGCTGCGGCATCCCTTTTGCAGGGCTCGACGTCTACCTTAACGTCGCAGGCGGCATGAAGATATCGGAACCTGCCGCTGACCTTGCGGTTGCAGCGGCGCTTTTAAGCGCACGTGAAGATGTAGCGCTGCCCGCAGAAACCGTTGTTTTTGGCGAGATTAGCCTCTCTGGTGCCCTGCGTCCTGCATCTCAGACCGAAAACAGGTTGAAAGAAGCGCAAAAACTTGGTTTTACCGCAGCGATCGCGCCGTCCGGTGGAAAATCCGCAGGCGCCGCTGGTATGACGCTTAATACGATGGCGGATTTGACCAGCTTTGTAGGCGAAGTTTTCGGGGCCGGATAACCCCAACGAAAGGCAGGACGGGCATGGAAGGTTTTACGATTATTGACGGCGTTGTGGCGCTGGTCATTGTCCTCTCTGCCCTGCTGGCATACGGGCGCGGCCTTGTGCGCGAAGCCATGGCCATCGCCGGCTGGATCGCAGCCGCCGTGCTGGCCTTCCTATTTGCGCCGCGGGTCGAACCTTTGGTGCGCGAAATCCCCGTCATTGGCGACTTTCTGGCCGACAGTTGCGAGCTTTCGGTCATTGGTGCTTTTGCATTGGTGCTGGCAGGTACGCTGATTGTCGTGTCCTTGTTCACACCGCTGTTTTCCTCGCTGGTGCAGCGTTCCATTCTCGGTGGGCTGGATCAGGCGTTGGGCTTTGTCTTCGGTGTGGCGCGCGGCGTCTTGCTGGTGGCGATCGCGTTCTTTGTCTACACGACCGTCATTTCCAGTCAGGAGATCACAATGGTCGACGACAGCCGCTCTGCGCAGGTATTCGGGCGCTTTGTCGGCAAGATCGAAGACCGCGACCCCGAGCAGGCGATGGGCTGGATCCAGACCCGCTACGAAGAATTGGTCAGCAGCTGCGGCGAGTAACGGCGTTTTTGCTGGATTTAGTCCAGCATTCGTCCGTTTCTTAACGCTACATTAACGGATTGGGCGCACGTTCTGGTTATGTCCAACCAAGCGCACCACACGGCCTCTCAGTTGTTTGAGCAGCTTGATCATCTGGCAAGCCCAGTCTTTGTGCTGGAGCCTGATCAAGACGATGTGCCGCGCTATGTCGCTTTCAATGCTCATGCCCGCGCCATCGCCGCCCGCCCGCTTGAGGATTATCTCGGCCGCACGGCGGAGGACATTTATGATGGCGCTTACGGGCGCACCGCCTTTGCGCGCCATTGCGAGGTGCTGCGCACCGGCAAGCCCATGACCTACGAGATTGAGCTGCCGATAAACGGCACAACCCGTGCGATCCGCACAACTTTGGTGCCCAATGTAACGCCTGAAGGTGTCCGGCGTCTTTTTGGGACTTCCGTTGATTTGACCGCTGCCCGCGAAAGCCGCGAAGCAAAGGTATCTTTGGACACAATGGCAACGGAGATGGAACAGTTTGTCGCGATGGCTGCCCACGACCTGCGCGCGCCCATGCGCAACATGGGACTGATTGCAGAGCTTTTGCGGGACGGCTTCATTGATAAGGGCGACGGCAAGCTGGAATTGATCGAGATGATCGAAGACATCGCCAACAAATCCATGGAGTTGATCTCGGATGTCTTGTCGCACGCCCATGCGGTGGATGCGGTCTCTGCCGAGACGACCTTCAACTTTGCCGCGCTCTGCCGCGACATCTGCGATGTTCTGGACCCGCAGGAAAACCACCGCTTTACCTATACGGCCGTTGAAATTCACGCCGACAGAACCGCCTATCAAATCGGTTTGCGCAATCTGATCGACAACGCAATCAAATACGGCAACCGCGAGCATTTGAAAATCGACATCACGGTTCAGCGTTCCGAGAACCAGATGCTTGATATCCTCCTCAGCGACAACGGCGAGGGTTTCTCGGAAAGTGCACTGAAATTCCTGAACGGCGGTGCATTCCGAGTAGAGAGCGGCTATGGCCTGCTGGGTGTGCGCCGCATGGTTCAGGCGCGTGGCGGTACGATGTCAGCGGGCAATGCGTCTGTGGGGACCGGTGCCATCGTGCGCCTCTCCTTGCCAGGGGCATGGGTTTCGGCGACCAATTCACTGGGTGATCCTTTGGAAGGCTGGATGCAAAACACCCCCCAGCCCAGCCCCAAGATCGCGTAGCGCCCGTAAACACGCGGCTCCAAAGGGCACAATCCCCGCTAATCTGGCTTTATCCACACGAATGCACCTGTGGTGGGGTGACACCCTCGTCCCCTTTGCATAGATACAAGGCGTACCCTTTTTCGGATTCGGAGCTGCCACCCCGTGCCCAAGCCAAATGCGCCAAAGCCCGCCTCGCCCGCATCCAAGGTTATGCCCCCCGCACATCCCTTCGATGCCTCCTATCTGGACGCCGACAGCGACAAGCTGAAGGAAGAATGCGGGATTTTCGGCGTGGTTGGCGTCGCCGACGCCGCCAACTTTGTCGCACTTGGTCTGCACGCCTTGCAGCATCGTGGGCAGGAAGCAGGCGGCATCGTCAGTCACGATCCTCAGGTCGGTTTCCAGTCCGCGCGCCGTTTCGGCTATGTGCGTGATAACTTCACCTCAGAGACGGTCATGAAACACCTGCCGGGTGAACTGGCGATTGGCCATGTGCGCTATTCCACTGCCGGCTCAAAGGGGCAGACGGCGATCCGCGACGTGCAGCCTTTCTTTGGCGAATTCGCCATGGGGGGGGCGGCAATTGCCCACAATGGCAACATCACCAACGCCAACGCCCTGCGTCGCGAATTGATCGAGCGCGGGTCCATCTTCCAAAGCTCCTCCGATAGTGAATGTATCATTCACCTGATGGCCCGTTGCATGGGCAAGACCATCCCGGACCGCATGGAAGAAGCCCTGCGTAAGGTCGAAGGCGCGTTTTCCGTGGTCGCCATGACCCGCACCAAACTGATCGGTGTGCGTGACCCCTTGGGTGTGCGCCCGCTGGTGTTGGGCAAAGTGGGTGACGGCTACGCGCTGAGTTCGGAGACGTGTGCGCTGGACATCATCGGCGCCGAATTCGTGCGCGAAATCAAACCCGGCGAGATGGTCGTCATCACCCCCAAAGGCGTGCAAAGCCATTTCCCTTTCCGTCCCGCGCCGTCCAAGTTCTGCATCTTTGAACACGTCTATTTCAGCCGCCCCGACAGTATTCTGGGCGGGCGCAGCGTCTATGAAACCCGCGAGGCGATCGGCCGCGAATTGGCCAAGGAAAACCCTGTAGACGCCGATCTGGTCTGCCCTGTCCCTGACAGTGGGACGCCTGCGGCCATTGGCTACAGCCTCGAATCCGGCATCCCCTACGCCATGGGCATCATCCGCAACCAATACATGGGCCGCACGTTCATCGAGCCGACAGAGCAGATCCGCAACATGGGTGTGCGCCTCAAGCTCAACGTCAATCGCGCGCTGATAAAAGGCAAGCGGGTCATTCTGGTCGACGACAGCGTCGTGCGCGGCACCACCAGCCGCAAGATCAAGGAAATGATCCTTGATGCAGGCGCCAAGGAAGTGCATTTCCGCATCGCCTCCCCGCCCACCGCATGGCCGTGCTTTTACGGTGTCGACACGCCCCAGCGTGAAAAGCTGTTGGCCGCCACCATGTCCGAAGACGAAATGCGCGACCATCTGAATGTGGACAGCCTCAAGTTCATCTCACTCGACGGGCTCTATCGCGCCGTGGGCGAGGCAAAGGGCCGCGACAAAGCTTGCCCCCAGTACTGCGACGCGTGTTTTTCCGGCGAATACCCTGTGATCCCAAGCGACAAGGTTGATGAGGGTTTCCAGATGAAGACCGCTGCTGAGTAGGCTGCTGCCACAAACTGTCAACAAACGGTGCTATCCCTATTCTATGGATAGATGCACCCAACCTCCCGCCCCCGTCACCGAGCTGATTGATGCATGGCCCGACGCGCCCCGCACACAATTGCTTGCCTGCCGCGCGTTGTTTCTGGATGTTGCCAAAGAGGCAGAGGTCGGCCGGCTTGATGAAACCCTCAAATGGGGTCAGCCCTCATGGCGGCCCGCGCGCCGCAACACAGGCAGCACCTTGCGCGCCTATTGGTTTGCCAAGGACCCGGCGTTTTTGTCCCTCTACGTGGACTGCAAATCCAATTTGGCGACGCGCATGCGCGATCTTTACCCGGATTTGCCGCGCAATGACGGGCGGCGGCATCTGGCCATTGATCTTGGGGCGCCGTTGCCGGAACAAGCCCTGCGCCATCTGGCAGCGATGACATTTACCTATCATCGCACCAAAGCCTGATCCTCTCTTGACGCGGCGCGCCTCAGGGGGCATGCCGCGCGCTATGACAAAACTTGCTCTGATCACTGGCGCTTCACGCGGGCTGGGTGCTGCCCTGGCCGAGGCTTTGGCCCCCGACTACCACATCCTTGCCGTGGGGCGGACCACTGGCGCGCTTGAGGAACTGGACGACCGCATCAAAGCCAAAGGCGGCGAGGCAACGCTGGCGCCCATGGACATTTGCGTACCACAAGCGATGGCGACCTTGTGCCGTGGCATTCATGACCGTTGGGGGACGCTGGACCTGTGGCTGCACACGGCGGTGCATGCCGCCCCTCTTGCCCCCGCAAACCACGTAGATGCCAAGGACATGGCCAAGTCTGTCGCCTGCAACATCACCGCCACGTCCACGCTGATCACCTATGTGGCCCCTTTGCTGGGCCAGACGGGGACAGCCGTGTTCTTTGACGACCCCCGCGCGGGCCAAAAGTTCTTTGGCAGCTATGGGGCCACAAAAGCCGCGCAACTGTCGTTGGCGCGTTCATGGCAGGCGGAAACGGTCAACACAGGCCCGCAGGTCAAGATCGTCACGCCTGCGCCAATGCCTACGGCAACCCGTGCGCGCTTCTATCCGGGCGAAGATCGCAGCCCCCTTGCCGACATCCACGCCCAAGCGGCTGCGGTTTTGGCGCAACTCTAGGCTACTTGCACACACGCCGCGCTTGCCGCCCATACCGCCCTCACCTATCAAGAGGAAAAAGAGGGCAGAGCATGCGAATTTTGATCACCAATGATGACGGCATCAACGCCCCCGGGCTGGTGGTCATGCAGGCCATTGCCGCCGAACTGGCAGGCCCCGAGGGCGAAGTCTGGACCGTCGCACCTGCGTTCGAGCAATCGGGCGTTGGCCACTGCATCAGCTATACCCACCCCTTCATGAGCAGCCAGTTCAGCGAACGCAGCTTTGCCATCGAAGGCTCTCCGGCTGATTGTGTGCTGGCGGCGCTGCATGACGTGATGAAGGACGCAGCCCCCGATCTGGTGCTGTCCGGCGTGAACCGTGGCAATAACTCGGCCGAGAACACGCTCTATTCCGGCACCATTGGTGCCGCGATGGAGGCCGCCTTGCAAGGCCTGCCCGCAATTGCACTTTCGCAATATTACGGCCCTGCAAACCGTGATCTGGCGGATCCGTTCGAGGCCTCTGCCCAGCACGGAACCGACGTCATTCGCCGCATCCTGACACATAACGACGATACATCAGATAGTTACAAGCGGTTCTTCAACGTGAACTTCCCCCCCGTTGCTGGCAAAGACGTACGCGGCATCCGTCTGGCCCCACAAGGCTTCCGGCCTGGCAAGGGCTTTCATGTGGAGCCACACACAGCGCCCTCAGGCCGCCGTTTCCTTTGGATCGCGGGCGGTGACCAGCAGCGCAAGACAGCCGCAGGCTCGGACGCAGCCGTAAACCTTGAAGGCTACATCTCCGTCACGCCGATGCGCGCAGATCTCACGGACCATGCGGGCATGGACGCTTTGGCAGGCATCAACACATGATGGATGCCGAAGATGCCGACGCAGAACGCAAGATGCAGTTCCTGTATGCCCTGCGCTCCAAGGGGGTGACGGACGCGCGCGTCCTCACCGCGATGGAGGCGATTGATCGTGGTCCCTTTATCAAGGGGTTGTTTGCGGAGCGCGCCTATGAGGACATGCCCCTGCCCATCGCCTGTGGCCAGACCATCAGCCAGCCTTCGGTGGTTGGGCTGATGACCCAGGCGCTTGAGGTCACTGCCCGCGACAAGGTGCTCGAGATCGGCACCGGTTCAGGGTATCAGGCGGCAATCCTCAGCAAACTGGCGCGGCGGGTCTATACGATTGACCGCCACCGCCGTTTGGTCCGCGAGGCGCGCGATATCTTCGAGGCGCAAGACCTTGGCAACATCACAGCCATCACGGGCGACGGCAGCCACGGCTTGCCGGAACAGGCCCCCTTTGACCGCATCATTGTCACCGCCGCCGCCGAAGACCCCCCCGGCCCTTTGCTTGCGCAGCTCAAAGAGGGCGGCATTATGGTCGTACCTGTCGGGCAATCCGATGCGGTGCAGCACCTTATCCGTGTGCGGAAAACCGCCCAAGGGCTGGAATACGACGAATTGCGCGCTGTGCGCTTTGTTCCTTTGCTAGAAGGATTGGGCAAAGACACATAAAACAGGTATAGTGTGCCAAAATCCCCGACCAACGAGGGATGGCAGTGATGAGGAACGGCAGATGTTAGACAATCTTAAGGGCCATGGCGTGCGCCGTGTTTTGTTGGCAGGCAGCAGCGCTTTTGTGCTGGCAGCTTGCGACGGGCAACCGCTCGACTTTGACTTGCGGGGGCTGAACGGCGGCTTCAGCACGGCAGAGGCGGCGACCGGCCCGCTGGCCAACCGTCCGGCAGCGGATGATCGCGGTGTGATCTCTTACCCGAATTATCAGGTCGCCATTGCGCGCCGCGGAGACACGCTGCG
This sequence comes from uncultured Sulfitobacter sp., assembly GCA_937923365.1. Taxonomy (GTDB): domain Bacteria; phylum Pseudomonadota; class Alphaproteobacteria; order Rhodobacterales; family Rhodobacteraceae; genus Sulfitobacter. The sequence continues at coordinate 14,964 of CALAIJ010000335.1, read as the reverse complement.
GTCCGTGGCAAACCGCGTTGGCGCAGACCCCGCTAAAGTTGCGCGCTACAATGGCATCGGTGCGGATGTGACCTTGCGCAAAGGCGAAGTGATCGCCCTGCCCGACCGTGTTGCGGAACCATCCCCCGCCACGGGCGCGACAGGCACAGGTCCGATCAAACCCGTAGACATCAATTCCGTTGCAGGCGGTGCCATTGACCGCGCGCCTGCCACGCCGGGCGTGCAAACCGCCGCCTTGCCTGCTGCCAAGTCCGCCCCCGCACAGACGGGCAAAGAGCCGACGCGCCACCGCGTGGAACGGGGCGAAACCGCCTTTACCGTTGCGCGGCTTTACGGTGTGCCGGTCAAGGCATTGGCCGAATGGAATGGCCTTGGGCCCGAATTGGGCATCCGCGAGGGGCAATTTCTGTTGATACCCGTCGCCCAGCAGGCCGCCCCGAAACGCAATGCCGCCAAACAGCCTTTGCCCGGTGATGGCAGCCCCACGCCGACCCCGCCTTCGGCCAAAAAGCCGTTGCCTGCGGACAAAGACGCACAGCCCCTGCCCGCCAAGGTCACACCAACCAAGCCTGTCGCGGACGTCGGAAAAACGACCAAGCCCGCACCAAAGTCCAAGATGACAGCCCCCGTGCAGGGCAGCATCATCCGCGCCTATTCAAAGGGCAAGAACGAGGGCATCAACATCAAAGGCGCCGCAGGTGCTGCGGTAAAGGCTGCCGATACCGGTACTGTTGCAGCGATCACCAAAAGTGCGGATGGCGTGCCAATCGTGGTCGTGCGCCACAGCGGCAACCTGCTGACGGTCTATGCCAATGTGACGGACGTTGCGGTCAAGAAGGGCGATAGTGTGAAACGCGGCCAACAGCTTGCCAAATTACGCAGTGGCAACGATGCCTATGTGCATTTCGAGGTGCGTGAAGGCTTTGACAGCGTGGACCCTGCCCCCTTCATCAACTGATCTGCACGCCTTTCCGGCCAGCCAGATCGGTAAAGTATTGCCACGCAACGCGTCCTGAACGCGAGCCGCGCGTGGCTTGCCATTCAATCGCCTCGGCGTGGAGCGTTGCGTCGTCAATCTCAACTTCGTGGGCGTCGCAATAGCCACGGATCATCGCCAGATATTGGTCCTGATCGCAGGCATGAAAGCCCAGCCACAGACCAAAGCGATCCGAGAGGGAGACTTTCTCCTCCACTGCCTCGGCCGGATTGATGGCAGAGCCGCGCTCGTTTTCGATCATGTCACGCGGCATCAGATGACGGCGGTTGGACGTGGCATATAGCACCACATTGTCAGGCCGCCCTTCGATGCCCCCATCCAGCACCGCCTTGAGCGATTTGTAATGGGCGTCATCATGGCCAAAGCTGAGGTCGTCGCAAAACAGGATAAAGCGCTGCTTGGCGCCGCGCAGCAGGTTCAGCAGACGCCCCACAGAGGGCAGGTCCTCGCGTTGCAGCTCCACCATACCCAGGCTGTCATGGGTTGCACGAACATCCGCATGTACTGCCTTGACAAGGCTGGATTTTCCCATCCCGCGCGCGCCCCACATCAGGGCATTGTTGGCGGGCAGCCCTTCGGCAAACTGACGGGTGTTGGCCAGCAACGTGTCACGCGCACGGTCCACGCCAACCAGCAGGTCAATGTCCACCTTCGACACCTTCTCAACCGGCTCCAAACGGTCCGGCTCCGTCTGCCAGACAAAGGCGGATGCGGCATCGAAGTCAGGTGCCGCAAGAGGTGCGGGCGCCATCCGCTCCAACGCTGCTGCGATCCGGTCCAGGGGGTCGTCGATCATCTAGAACTGCCTAAAGCGGGTTTTCATTTGAAATCGTCATCTTCGACAAAATCACCTGCGTCGTCTTCGTCGTCGTCATCGAAATAGCCCTCTTCGCGCAGCTTTTCATCGCGCTTGGTCTCTACCCGCTTCACCAGCAGGATGGAGACTTCGTAAAGGCCGTAGACCACAACAAACAGGATCAACTGCGTGATAACGTCAGGGGGTGTCACCAAGGCGGCCAGCAAAAGGATCGCCACCATGGCGTATTTGCGCACGTTCGCCAGCCCCTCGGAACTGACCAGTCCGGCCTTGCCCATCAAGGTCAGCAGCACCGGCAACTGAAAACAAAGCCCGAAGGCCATGATGAATTTCAGCGTGATATCAAGGCTTTCGTTCACATTGCCAAAGAAGGTGATCGTTGGGCCCGAGCTGGGTGCTGCGGCCTCAACCAGCCCGCCCGTCACAGTATTGAGCGTGTTTGTCACCATCGAGGAGGCATCCGCAAAGCCCAGAAGGAAAGTCATAGCAAGCGGCGTGACCACAAACTGCGCAAAGCTGGCCCCCAGCAGAAACATCACCGGCGAGGCGATCAGAAACGGCAGAAAGGCGTTCTTTTCCTGCCGGTAAAGGCCCGGCGCCACAAAGCGCCACAGCTGGAACCCGATGATCGGGAAGGCCAAAGCAAAGCCCCCGACCATGGACACACGGAATAGCGTGAACAGGTATTCCTGCGGCGAAGTGAACTGCAATGCAGGGTTTTCGTCACCCAAGTTTCGCAGGGTGTCCACAACCGGATTCAACAGGAAGTTCATCACATGCTCTGCGATGAAGTCCCCTTTGATCGGAATAAAAAAGATCGAAATCGTCACCAACAGCGCCAGCACAGAACGGATAAGCCGCGTGCGCAATTCCGCCAGATGCTCGATCAACGGGGCAGAGCTGTCTTCGATGTCGTTGTCTTGCGCGCTCATGAGGTGCTCTTTTTGGCTGGGGTCTTTTTAGCGGGCGTTTTCTTGGCTGCGGGCTTTTTCGCAGGCGCTTTCTTTGGCGCGGCTTTCTTGGCTGGCGCCTTTTTGGCAGGCGCTTTCTTGGCTGGGGCCAGTTCTGCTTCCATCTCTTCCGCACGCGCAAGCGCTTCGGCGGCCTCGCGCTGTTTGCGCTCTGCTGCGGCACGCGCGGTGCCTGCCTGTATCCGTTTCACGTCTGCTGCACGTTCGGCTGAAAGTTTGCCTGTCTCGCTGTCAGGATCGATATTGGTCAGCGATGACGTGGCCGATTTGACCTCGTCCATGGCAGAGCCAAGCGGGTTGGCCGCCGTTTTCAACGACTTGTTGATGCTGGTGGACATCTCGCGCACGCCACTTTCGTCCGCCGCGTCGTTCATCGCAGAGGAGAATTCACGCGCCATGCCCTTGGCTTTGCCCACGAATTGTCCCACGCGCCGAAACAGCACAGGCAAATCCTTGGGGCCCACCACAATGAGCGCCACAACGCCAATGACCAACAGCTCGGCCCAGCCCAGATCGAACATGGCTTATGCCTTGTCTTTTTCTTCCGAGGCCACTTCGCCGTCGATTGTCTCGGCGTCGTCAGCAAGCTCTTTCTCGCCTTCGTTGATGCCCTTTTTGAAGCTGGTGATGCCTTTGCCGACTTCACCCATCAGGGACGAAATCTTGCCGCGCCCGAAAAGCACCAGCACCACAACCGCAATCAGCAAAAGGCCTGGAAGACCAATGTTACCCAATCCCATCGTCATTCTCCTTGTCGATGCGCACGCCACGGTGGCGCGCCTTTGTCAGAGGGTTAGATACGCAGACACCGCAGTAACGGAAAGCGGGAATGCGCCCAATTGCGCGTGATCCGGCGGGAAACCAGGCCCCTTCGACGCCTTGCAGAACACAACTGACAGGTTTATGTCAGTTAATATGACGACAGCCGAGCGCCTTTTCCAGATATCGCAAATCCTTCAGGATGCGGAATTGCACCGTGCCAAGGATATCGCCAGGCTTTTGGGGGTGTCGCAACGCACGATCTACCGCGACATGGACCGCCTTGTTGCGGCGGGCCAACCCCTGACCGGCACACGCGGCGAAGGCTACCGGCTGGCCCCCGCCATCCCCCTGCCCCCGCTCACGTTAAGCCCGCAGGAGTTGGAGGCGCTCACCCTTGGTCTTGCTGTGGTCGCACAGGCCGCGGATGATACGCTGAAATCCGCGGCCCAATCGCTGGCGGCAAAAGTTGAACAGGCCAGCAGCGCGGATGCGGACCCCTGGAGGTTCGAGACCTCGCGCTTTGCGGATGCGACCCGCAACCTGACGCATCTGCCCTTGCTGCGCTCTGCCACCAAAGCGCGACAGAAAGTGCGCCTGACCTATACGTCAGACACCGGCCGCGTCACGGGGCGCGTGATCAGACCGCTCAAGGTTGCCTATTGGGGGCATGTCTGGGCGGTGACTGCGTGGTGCGAATTGCGCAGGGCCTTCCGCGTCTTTCGGCTGGACCTGATGGAAAGCGCCGAAGCACTGCCGGAACTTTTCGTTGATGAACCGGGCAAGACGCTGGCCGACTATCAGCCTTAGGATTTGATCCGCCAGCCGGTTTGTGGCGGCAAGAACGCCTCGACACTGGCTTGGGCCACGACGATTGTGTCGCCACCAGTCTCCACGTTCAGCCCCCCGTGCACGGCGCGCACTTCGGCGCGTCCCCGTGGCAGTTTGGCCGTCAGCGCGTCAATATCCAGCTTGTCGGGCTCTTGCACAGCCACTGTGACCTGCACGCGCATCTCGTCGTGGGACATTCCCGTAACGCCAAAGATCGGCAGGGAGGAATGGCGAAATGCATCCTCGATCGCACGCATTGCCGCTTTGGTGTAATCCATCCCGTGCAGATCGTTGCCCATGCCCATTTCGATAATCAAACGTTGTTCAGTCATATCGAACGCTCCATGTCAAAGCTGACAGAAAGGGCGACGTTGGCCATGATCGTGGGGTTGCCTGTGCCCTCGGGGCGCGGCACATCGAGGCCACCCTTGCCCACGTTTACAGTGACATGGCCATAGGGAAAGACCTCTGCCAACACGTCTGCGTCCACTTCTTCAGGCTTTTGCACGCCCACATCCAGTCGGATGCGCATGTCGGTTTTGTCAAAGCCGAACAGCTCTGCCAGATTGATCGAATTGTGCCACAGGGCGTCTTGCACGGCGCGTTTGGCCGCTTGGGTATAATCGCCGCGCCGCAGCGAGGACCCCATGCCGAATTCTACCAGTAACGTGTCCATATCCTATTCCTCCACAGGGAAAACAAAGCAGCGGTCGCGCCGGATCGTCAGCCACATTACCGCACCCTTTTGGGGCAGAAAGACACTTGGCACCGTCGCTTTCAGGATTGAGCCGTCGTAATCCATGCAGAATTCGACAAGGCTTTCGTTGCCCATAAAGCGGGCGCGGTCCACCACAGCACGGGCGGCAGTTCCTTCGGTGGGCGTTGGTGCCGGCCCCTTGCCCGCGCGGTCAAAGTCGATGCGCAAATGCTGCGGGCGAAAGACAATGTCCACGGAAGTACCATCGGGCACACCCGGGGCCAGAAAGCGACCAAAGGGGGTCAGCGCAAGTGCGCCGGACACTTCGGCCCGCAGCACATTGGCGTCCGAGAAAAAGGCGACCGAGGCACGGTCCAATGGACGTGTGTAGACATTATAGGGTGCGCCTTGCTGCACGATCCTGCCGTCGCGCATCAGGGCGATTTCATCAGCCATGCGCATCGCCTCGTCCGGCTCATGGGTGACCAGTAGAACGGCGGTGTCTTCTTCTTTGAGGATGCTCAGCGTCTCATCCCGGATGCCGTCGCGCAGACGGTTATCAAGGCCACTGAAAGGTTCGTCCATCAGCATGATGCGCGGGCGCGGCGCCAGCGCGCGCGCGAGTGCCACGCGCTGTTGCTCTCCTCCGGACAATTGATGCGGGAACCCATCGATGAAGCGCAGCATATCGACACGCGCCAATAGCTCTTCGACGCGGGCGCGCTTTTCAGGTTTGCTGCCCTTCAGGCCAAAGGCCACATTGTCCGCCACGCTCAAGTGCGGAAACAGGGCAAAATCCTGAAACATCAAGCCAATTTCGCGCTGTTCGGGGGGGATGCGAAAGATAGTATCGCAGATCAGCTTGCCGTCCACGTGGATCGTGCCGCTGTCTTGCATCTCGACCCCAGCGATCATCCGCAGGGTCGTCGATTTGCCGCAACCCGACGGGCCTAGCAGACACGTCACCTGCCCCGGCTGGATCGCCAGTGACACGTCATCGACCACCGCGCGACCCGCGTATGTGCGGCGCAGGTTGCGGATCTCAAGGCGGGGTGGCTGCAGGCTCATGCGTATCCGATAGAATTACTCGGATTATTCCGTATCAGCGGCGACGCGCCCCCGCAAGCACCGCCGCAAAGCCTGCGACCAAAACGCAGACACAGATGACCAGCAGTTGTTCGTATTTGTGCCCCTCCGGCAGGAGCGCTGCGAAAGTGGCCCAGTCGCGTCCAAAATAGACCAAGGCCCCCAGCATCGCGGCACCAAAGGACACGGCATAGGACCAGATCGGCACCCCACGGCCCATGATCAGCCCGACCAGCAGCACAGGCGTCAGGAACATTGATGCCGTGCCGGACACTGCGACCGCGTCGAAAAGCGTGGCATTGCCCCACAGCGTCAGCAGCGCGCCTGCCCCCATGAAGATCACCATGACCAGACGCCCCCCATTCAGCGTGCGCGGGGCAAGCTTCAGCTCTTCCACCACCAACCGCGCGGCAGAGGCCAACGCACTGTCTAATGTGCTCAGCGCCGAGACCAGAAGTGACACCATCAGGGCGGCGAATATCCACATGGGGAACATACCGCTCCACGTGCCGATCAATTGGTTTTCATACGTGGCGCCTATCAGGCTGGCCTGGATGCCGAAGAAGCCAAAGCCGATGATACAAAGCGTGGAGACCCAGAAAGCATGCAGAAACGACCGCTTGGTCGTTTCCGGATCGGCCAGAAAGCCGCGGTCCATCATCACAGGGTCATGCACCGGATAAGAGAACACCTGAAGCGCAGCCACCGCCAGCAACACCCAACCGTTGTAGCTGCCTGCCGTGCCCGGCGCGGTCAGCACCGCACCCAGATCAAAGGCGGGACTGGCGATCAACGCGACAAAAGCCACGCCGAAAACGCACAGGAAAACAAGCATTTGCGCCACATCCGTGCGCAAGGCAGCGGACAGACCGCCCCAAGCGGAATAGGCCAACCCCAAAAGGGCTACAAGGACAACGGCCCATGTGCCGCTCCCCTCCCAGACCGCGGCTGCGATCAGGCCTACCACCAGTAAGTTGGCAAAGACTTCGGACAAAAGCCGCAGGGCGATCACCAGATTGTAGCATCCGGTGCCCGCTTTACCGAATTGCGCGCCCAGCCAGTCCTGGACGGACCGCGCGCCCCCTGCCCGCAGATGCGCGACGACAAAGGCCCCTGTCAGGAACGAACCATAGTATGCCGCGTAGGCCAGCGTGCCAGCGATCCCGTAGTAATAGCCAAGGATCGCCGCATTCATCAGCGAGCGGGCGAAAATCCACGTGGTGACCTGGCTCAGCACCAGCGTCCAGAGGCCCGGTGCGGCGCCATGCGCACCCAGTCCGCCAAAAAACCCGTCAACAGAGGCTTTGCGTGGGGCAGCAAGCAGGCTCAGCAGCACGATGGCCGCAAAAATACCAACAAGAATAATGGGTTGCATCGGCCTGCCTTCGCGCAAGAAAATCTGCTGAGGGATTAGGAGATTGCCGCCGCAAGAGCCAGTCACAAATCAGACGCTAGCGGGAATGTGAAGGCCGACGCCCTATTCAGTCAGATCAAAGGACGCCTCTGCCACGTCATTGCCGTTGACCTGCAACACCACGCGGTGCGCACCCGGATAAAGGCGGAACGTGGTCGCGTCCCCTTTCAGATGGTGCGCTTTGGAAAGCGTGAGCGGCACGTCCTTTGCGATCTTGGCCACCTTCAGCTTGAACACTTTCTCACCGGTCTTTCCGTTTGGGCGCGCGAATTGCAGACGGTAGTCGACCATCACGGGCAGCTCTGTTGCGGCCTCCAACGTGGCGTTAACCTGCAAGCGGTCGCCAATCGCGTATTGCGTCGCGCCAAGTGTCAGCGCGGCGCGCACGGGCACGTCGCTTCGGTAGCCCAGCAGCGCCAGCGCACCTGCGTGGCCTTGTTTCACCAACGTGCGGGTCGCATGACGGGTCATCCAAGCCAGTTCCGACGGGTTTTGCCGCCCCTCGGACGCCCAGGACTGCAAAGTGGACACGATAAGGTCAGGTTCCGTTTTTGCAATATCATTCAGATGGTTAGAGACCGATCTTGTGACATATCTGGTGGCGTCTCCATGCAAGTTGTTCAACAAAGGCAGCGTCTGATCTGTATTCAACTGCACAGCCTTGGCCCAAGGCAGTTTGGGCCGCGTCCCTTCGCTGACAAGGCGGCGCACATGGTAGTTGTCGTCATGCTGCCATAGCCTCAGTCGGGCCAAAGTCTGCTCTGGCCAGCGGTTCAGGAAGGGCCTGATGTAGAACTCCATCGAGAACCGCTGCGTGGCTGCATGAAGCAAATCCAGCGCACGATCGCGGTGATCCTCCAGCCCGTGGCGCACCGCAAGAATGCCCGGTAAGCCGTGGATAAAATGACCAAAATCGTTATCCGTCCTGCTTGCATCCAAAGGTGCAGGCATCGCCGCTTCAAGCTGATCGGCCATCGTCGGGAAGTCCGGCGCAAGCTGCGCCTCCAGACAATCGGCCATCCATTCCATCCGCGCCAGCAATTCGCGTGTTTCAAACCCGCCAAGCGCCTCACGCACAAAGCGCGCCGCATCGAAACCGCGCAGGCCAGCGGCATATTCTGCCGCCAGCTGTCCGATGGTTTCCGCGTTGAACAGATGGTCCTTGAGCGAGAACTTCTCGGCCATCCTGCGCTACATCGTGATATTGGTGGCACCACCGTCCAGCAGAAGGTTCTGCCCGACGATGAAACCCGCATGCTGCGAGCACAGGAACGCACAGGCCGCACCGAACTCCGCACGCGTGCCGTAGCGCCCGGCGGGGATCGTGGCGGCGCGTTCTTCGCGGGCTTGCTCCAACGTGATGTTCCGGCTGGCGACAACGCCGCCATCCAGCGCATCAGCGCGGTCCGTGGCGTGAATACCCGGCAACAGGTTGTTGATCGTCACGCCAGAGCCTGCGACCTGCCGCGAGGTGCCTGCCACGTAGCCTGTCAGTCCGGTGCGCGCTGAATTTGACAGACCCAGGACGCCAATTGGGGCACGCACGGACTGTGAGGTGATGTTGACAACGCGGCCCCAGCCTGCCGCCATCATGTCGGGCACAAAGGCTTTTATCAGCGCAATGGGTGCCAGCATGTTGGCATCAAGGGCCGCAATAAAGTCTGCGCGGTCCCAGTCCTGCCACATCCCCGGAGGGGGGCCACCAGCGTTATTGACAAGAATATCAATACCCTGCGCCGCTTCGATCACCTTGGCTTGCCCTTCGGGCGTGGCGACATCTGCCGCAACAGTGGTGACGTTGATCCCGTAGGTCTGGCGCAACCGCTCTGCGGAGGCCTCCAGCGCTTCGGCCCCACGGGCGTTCATGATCAGATCGACGCCCGCCTCGGCCAGCGCTTCGGCACAGCCCAGGCCAAGCCCCTTGGAAGACGCGCAAACCAGCGCCTTTTTCCCTTTGATCCCCAGATCCATATCGCGACTCCTTTTGTCTTTGTTCGGCTCTTGGTAACACGTGACCGGCATGATGCCAGCAAAACACCGTTGTCTTGACCAACACAGGTCACAATTCTAGGCTACCCCGTCGCGTAACGCCGCATCACCGACAGCACAGATCGCGAGGACTTTTTATGGCCCGAACCCGCACCGCCCCCGCACAAAGTGTGCAGGTCTTTCGCGCAGCGCATGTGCGCGCCACAGACGGGGCGAATATGGGCGATGTGCTGTCTTTCGCGTCAGAGCTGATGTTGGACGACATTTACGAGATCACGCCAGAGGCCGAGACCTACCGTTTGTCACTGGTGCCCACCCCCAGCCACACTTTCCGCGTCTCGGAGGATACCACCATCGGAGAGCCTGACGCGCAGTTGTTTCTTGATTGTGCGCTGATGTTCATGTCCCCCGACGGCAATACCCAAGAGGCGATCCTGATCGTCGAGGTGGACGGGCAAGGCGACGCGGCAGACATCTACATGCTGCCTCTCGCGCCGATGCTGCCGCATGTGGAATACCGCTTGGTCGGGGTCGATACCGACACGCCCTTGCAGAAATTTGCCCACGTGGCCTGCGTATCCTTTACCCGCGGCACGCAGATCACCCTTGCGTCGGGCGAACAGCGCCTGATCGAAGATCTGGCCGTTGGCGACCGCGTTCTGACCCGTGATGACGGGGTCCAGCCGATCCGCTGGATTGGCCAAAGCACTGTACGCGCTGTTGGCGAAGTTGCCCCTATTCTGATCGCCGCAGGCACGCTGAACAATACAGGGGATTTGCTGGTCAGCCCCGATCACCGCCTGTTCATTTACCAACGCTCTGACGAAGTAGGCGCCGGCCGGTCCGAACTGCTGGTCAAGGCCAAGCATCTGGTCAACGGTGAAACGGTGCGGCGTCAGGACGGCGGTCATGTGGACTATTTCCAACTGCTGTTTGACAGCCATCAGATCATCTATGCCGAAGGGATTGCCGCTGAATCGATGCTGATCGACACCCGCACCAAACCCGTTTTGCCTGACGATCTGGCCGAAGCGATGGGCGATGTAATCCCCGGGCATTCTGATCTGCCCCATGCCGGTCTGGACGTGAACGAGAACTTGCTAAAGCGCCCCGATATGGCCGCGCTGCTGCGCAAGGCCTCCACCCGATAGGGCACGCACGGACGATGCCTGTGCATGTCGCGCGATTTATCTGCCGCCCGCGTGGGTGTTGCTTGCCGCAGGCACGCGCCAAAGCTATAGGGGTGCCATGTTAGATACCCCCCAGAACCGCCCGCCCTTACCGCCAGAAATTGCGCGGCGCAGGACATTTGCGATTATCAGTCACCCTGACGCGGGCAAGACCACGCTGACAGAGAAATTCCTGCTGTTTGGGGGCGCGATCCAGATGGCGGGTCAAGTGCGCGCCAAGGGGGAGGCACGACGCACGCGGTCGGACTTTATGGCGATGGAGAAGGACCGCGGGATTTCCGTGTCCGCCTCTGCCATGTCGTTCGATTTTCAGGGCAAGGACAACAACTACCGCTTCAATCTGGTGGACACGCCCGGCCACTCGGACTTCTCCGAGGACACCTACCGCACGCTCACGGCCGTGGATGCCGCCGTGATGGTGATTGACGGCGCAAAAGGCGTGGAAAGCCAGACGCAGAAGCTGTTCGAAGTCTGCCGGATGCGCGACCTGCCGATCCTGAACTTCTGTAACAAGATGGACCGCGAAAGCCGTGACGTCTTTGAGATCATTGACGAAATTCAAGAAAACCTCGCCATCGATGTGACCCCGGCCAGTTGGCCCATCGGCGTTGGACGCGATTTTCTGGGCTGCTATGACATCCTGCGCGACCGGCTGGAATTGATGGACCGTGCGGACCGCAACAAAGTCGCAGAATCGATCAAGATCGAAGGTCTGGACGACCCCAAGCTGGCCGAACATGTACCCGCCGACCTGCTGGAAAAACTGCGCGAAGACCTTGAGATGGTGCGCGAGTTGATGCCACCCTTGGACGCGGCGCTGATGGCAGAAGGGTCGCTGACGCCCATCTGGTTCGGCTCTGCGATCAACTCCTTTGGGGTCAAGGAACTGATGGACGGCATCGCCACCTACGGGCCGGAGCCGCAAATCCAGACGGCCCAGCCCCGCCAGATCCTGCCGGAGGAAAAGAACGTCACAGGGTTTGTGTTCAAAGTGCAGGCCAACATGGACCCCAAGCACCGCGACCGCGTGGCCTTTGTGCGTCTGGCCTCGGGGCATTTCCAGCGCGGCATGAAGATGACCCATGTACGCACCAAAAAGCCGATGGCGATTACTAATCCGGTGATGTTTCTCGCCTCCGACCGCGAATTGGCCGAAGAAGCCTGGGCAGGCGACATCATCGGTATCCCCAACCACGGCCAGCTCCGCATCGGCGATACGTTGACCGAAGGCGAAGCCCTGCGCGTATCTGGCATTCCGTCCTTCGCGCCGGAATTGCTGCAAGGCGTGCGCGCGGGCGATCCGCTCAAGGCCAAGCACCTTGAAAAAGCGCTGATGCAGTTCGCTGAGGAAGGCGCCGCAAAGGTCTTCAAGCCCGCCATCGGGTCAGGCTTTGTTGTGGGCGTCGTGGGTCAGTTGCAGTTTGAAGTTCTCGCCAGCCGGATCGAGCTTGAATACGGGCTGCCCGTGCGCTTTGAACAATCCCAGTTCACCTCTGCCCGCTGGGTGAACGGTGACAAGCAAGCCGTTGAAATGTTTGTAGATAAGAACCCCCAGCACATTGCCCATGACCACGATGGCGACATTGTGTATCTCACCCGTTTGCAGTGGGATATTGATCGGGTGGAGCGGGATTATCCAGACGTCAAACTGACCGCCACCAAGGAAATGATGGTGTAGTATGAGCCAGGCCCCCGACCTTTACAAAGGCGGTTTCGCGGGGCTGCTGCGGCGGCAGGAAAAGCGGCAAAGGCGCTTTGACGGTGTCGAGGATATCTTACCGCCCGATGATGTTGATCTTGCCCCCTACTTTGAGCGGATGCTGCCCGCGCCGCCGATGGACTTTGAACAGGCGGAACGCTACTCCGCCCGCCGCAAGTGGTTGGAGTTGCAGCACGAATTCCAAGGCCAGTCAGAGATCTTGCACCTGCACGCGATGCTGATTGCGATTTCGCGGCGCGATGATCCGCCTGCCTGCGCAATCATCCTCTTCCACCGGATCTGGGCAGAGCATGGCGCGCAACTGGCCGAGGTCTTGCCCGTGCGTTGGATGATCTCTGCCGCAACAAGTTTTTCGGACATCGGGCAGACAGGGGACCAGCGCGCCTGCGGTATGGCGCTGTCGATCATGTTCGACATGATCAAGCTTCACGACAGCGAGCGGCGCATCTCGGGCAAACCCACCCGCACCCCCTTTCAGCCAGAGACAGGCCGCAAACGCTTCCCGCTGGCCTTCAACATGGACCCCTATTCGTTCAAGGGTGGCGATCTGGACAAGATCATGCTGGCCCGTATCTGGCAGCTTTGCGAGCGTGACGCAGTTATCCGCCCCTTAGGATTTGCCATGTTACGCGGGATCATGACCGAACCCCGCAGCATTTTCGGGCGCGTCCAGGACATCAAAAGTCAGGGGAAAACGTCATGACCACATGGGGTCTGAGTGCCACGATCCTCGCCCCCGCCGAGGAGATTTTGCGTTTTGTCGCCTACCACTTGGAGGCAGGCGCGCACCGTATCTACATCTATCTGGATGCCGAAAACCCTCAGGCCCATGCCGCGCTCAAGGCGCATCCCAAGTGCCGCGTGACCACATGCGACGCCGCTTGGTGGGCGCGTAAAAAACATGGGCGTCCGCAAAAGCATCAGGTTCGCCAGACGATGAACGCCACCCATGCCTACCGCCGCAAGACCGAGGTGGATTGGCTGATCCACATGGACGTGGACGAATTTCTGGTTTCGGATCAAGATATTGCGACGCATCTTTCATCCTTTCCGCCAGACACACCTGTCGCCCGCACCCGCCCGATGGAGGCTTTGTCGGGCACCACACAGGCGTTCAAGGGCTTTGTCCCCGGCGGGCCGGACCGCGACCGGATCGTGCGGGACATCTACCCCACCTACGGGCCCTATCTCAAAGGCGGGTTTCTTAGTCATGTGGCGGGCAAGGTCTTTGTTCGCACCGGGCGCGACGATGTTCAGGTCAAGATCCACAACGCCTTCCAGAGTGGGGAAGAACTGAAAGGCATCGATATGCCGCAGGACCAGATCGCGCTGGCCCATTGCCACGCCAAAACATGGGAGGCGTGGCTGGAAAGTTATCGCTACCGCCTGACCAAAGGCTCTTACCGCGCCGAACTTGGCCCCAACCGTCCCCGCGACAAGGGTGGCCTGTCAATGCACGAGCTTTTCGCCATGATCGAAGAGGATGGCGGAGAGACAGCCTTGCGCGCGTTTTTCGACGAGGTCAGCGCCGACAGCCCTGCTTTGCGGGCGCGGCTTGGGGCACACGGGATGCTGCGCATGGCCAATCTGGACACAGACGGCCCATTGTCCACACATTTCCCTAGCGTAAGCCGTTGATCCCCCAAGTGTTTGACGCCACAGCCTCAAGTTGCTATTGGCTGCACAACATGTTGCGGCCATACGCCGCCCAAGGGCCATACGGGTCGACATGATTGCTGCCGCGGGCCAAAGTCGTGTCCGCTAAAACCGGATACATATGACCAAATTTTCTGACCTGAAGCTCAGCCCCAAAGTCCTCAAAGCCGTTGTCGAAGCGGGTTACGAGACGCCCACCCCCATTCAAGCGGGTGCCATTCCCCCTGCCCTCGAAGGTCGCGACGTTCTAGGGATCGCGCAGACCGGCACGGGCAAGACCGCCAGTTTCACGCTGCCGATGATTTCGCAACTGGCGCGGGGACGTGCGCGCGCACGCATGCCGCGTTCGCTTGTGCTTTGCCCCACGCGGGAACTGGCCGCGCAAGTGGCCGAGAATTTCGACACCTATGCCAAGCACGTCAAGCTGACCAAGGCGCTGCTGATCGGCGGCGTGTCGTTCAAGGAACAGGACACCGCCATCGACAAAGGTGTCGACGTGCTGATTGCCACGCCGGGTCGTCTGCTGGATCATTTCGAGCGCGGCAAGCTGATCCTCAATGACGTCAAGGTCATGGTCGTGGATGAGGCCGACCGGATGCTCGATATGGGCTTCATCCCCGACATCGAACGCATCTTCGGGCTGGTGCCCTTCACGCGTCAGACGCTGTTTTTCTCCGCTACAATGGCGCCAGAGATTGAGCGTATCACCAACACCTTCCTCAGCAATCCAGCGCGGATCGAGGTCGCGCGTCAGGCCACAACAAACGAAAACATCGAGCAAGGCGTGCTGATGTTCAAGGCCTCCCGCAAGGACCGTGAAGCCACCGAAAAGCGCAA
>CALAIJ010000334.1 GCA_937923365.1 uncultured Sulfitobacter sp. | reverse complement strand
CTCCCAACATCAGCTCCACCCGAGATGCACTTGATTTCGTTCTGAAATCCATCGAAAAGGCAGGCTACAAGCCCGGCGATGAAATCCATCTGGCGTTGGATTGCGCCGCGACGGAATACTACAAGAACGGCAAGTATGAGTTGTCCGGCGAAGGCAAATCCCTGACCTCCGAGGAAAACGTGGACTACCTTGCAGCCCTTGTGGCCGATTATCCGATCATCTCCATCGAAGACGGCATGTCCGAAGATGACTGGGACGGTTGGGCGGCTCTGACGGCCAAACTCGGCGATAAAGTACAGCTTGTTGGCGACGATCTGTTTGTGACAAACCCTGCCCGTCTGGCCGATGGTATTGCGCGCAAATCCGCGAACTCCATGCTGGTGAAAGTCAATCAAATCGGCAGCTTGACGGAAACTCTTAAAGCGGTCGACATGGCCCACCGCGCAGGTTTTACCAACGTGATGTCGCACCGCTCGGGCGAGACGGAGGATGCCACCATCGCAGACCTCGCCGTCGCCACCAACTGCGGCCAAATCAAAACCGGCTCGCTTGCCCGCTCTGACCGGTTGGCGAAATACAACCAATTGATCCGCATCGAGGAAATGCTGGGCGAGACGGCGGAATACGCAGGCCGCAGCATCCTGAAGTGAGCGACGCCGTTACGCTCACACCTGCCGTGACAGACGTGGAACTGGCAGAGGTCCGTCGCCTCTGCTGGGACTACCGCGCCTTCCTTCTGGGCCATTCGGACATCAATGCCCGGATCACCGAGACCTTCTATCCGGTCCCGAAATACGAAGCACTGATGGCAGGACTTGCGCAGGCACACGCAAGGCCCACTGGCATCATGTTGCTGGCACAAGACGCGGAAGGAACAGCAATCGGATGCGGCATGTCCCACGCGCTTGATGCGCAAACATCCGAAATCAAACGGGTTTTTGTGGCACCTGAGGCCCGCGGCAAGGGCGTGGCATCCACGCTTTGCACTGCCTTGGTCGACCGCGCGCGCAAGGACGGTTTTGCACGGGTGGTGCTGGACACGTCGCGCAATCTGACCGGTGCGGCGGCCCTTTACGATCGCCTGGGCTTTACGCGACGCGGCCCCTATCAGGACATCCCCGCCGATTTGCTGCCGCATCTCCTTTTCTTTGAGAAAACAATCGCCTAGGCGCGCTGAAACCGCACTGGATCATAGGGCGCGATCATCTCCGCCTGCGCGTTTGTCATCTGACCCGTGATCTGGGCCGCCAGCACCTCGGCCACCACCGGGGCCAGCGTGATGCCCGAGTGCATGACCCCTGCAAACAACCCATCCGGCCCGCATGCGCCCACAAAGGGCAACCCGTCTTGCGGCACCGGACGCTGCGCCAGCGCCACGTCGCGCCAGGAAAGGGGCACATCCGGCAGCACCTTTTGCAGCCGCGCCACAGCGGCATCTGCCAAAGCATCGGGGGATGCGGCCAGCGCGTCGCTGTCATCGGCCTGATGGGACACCGCCGTGGGCATCAGGATACTGCCATCGGGCAATTGCCGGAACTCGCCAATGGGGGCCACGCAGACATGCGCCAACGTGGGTGGCAGGCTTTGGGTGCGGAAAATCACGCCGGGGCGGTGCAGCAGGGGCAAGGCCACGTCCACCTCCGCAAGCAGCGCCGCACTGCCGGTGCCACCTGCAACAACGACGCGGTCCGCCTGCAGCACGCCGCCCGGAATTTCGACCCCGCTGACGCGGCCGCCTTTGGTCGCGATCCGCGTGACAGGGCAGCCAAACAGGCACCGCGCGCCGGAGGCATCCAGCAAGGCGCGCGTCAGATCGCGGGCCTCTACTGCGGCCTCATCCGCGAAAAACAGCGCCTCTTCAGGGGCTTGCACGGCTGGCTCCCGCCTTTTCACTTCCGCACGGCCAAGGATTTCGGCGCGGTATCCAAGGGCGGTGAGGTCTGCGGCCTGCGCTTCCAACGCGGCACCCTGCTCTTCCCAGCACAGGCACCCTGACCACGCGACGGGCAGTGCCAGATCATGGCACAGCCGCCTGTAGGCGGCGATCCCTTCGGCGCGCAGGGCAAAATGCGCCGCATCCGCGTGGAAACTGGCGTTGACCCAACCAAAGGACGCGCCTGTGGCCCCGCCCGCCGGCTGACCCGCATCAACGATCGTGACCTCGGCCCCCCGCTGCGTCAGCGCATAGGCCAGCGTCGCCCCGATGATCCCCGCTCCGATGATGACAATGCGCATGGCCCCCCCACTTGGCACGGCTTTGCGCCCACCATAGAGTGCGCCCATGAACGCTCAAGAGATCATTGCCCATCTGGACCTCGCGCCGCATCCCGAAGGCGGCCACTACCGCCAGACCTGGGTGGCCGAGAACGCGGGCCGCCCCACCGGCACCTGCATCTATTTCCTGTTGCAGGCCGGTGAGCAAAGCCATTGGCACAAGGTCGATGCGACCGAAATCTGGCTCTACCATGCAGGTGCGCCGCTGGTGTTGTCCTTGGCCGCGACAGACGCAGGCCCCGCCACAGACCATCTGCTGACGCCCGATCTGACCCAAGGCGCCCCGCAACTGATCGTGCCCGAGAACCACTGGCAGGCCGCCCGCAGCACAGGCGCGCATACGCTGGTCAGCTGCACCGTCTCGCCGGGGTTCAGCTTTGACGGCTTCACCCTTGCCCCCCCTGAAATGGAGATCCCCCGATGACGCGCCGTACACTTATCCTGCTTGTTGGCATCGCCGTTCTGGTCGGCCTTTATCTCTATGATCGCGCCAACAGCACAGAGACGATCCTTGCCACCACCGTGATCAGCATTGAGGATCGCGACGACAATGCCGGTCCCGATACGTGGCATGTGACGGTGGATGTGCTTGGCGCTCCGGTGGCGCTTGAACCGCTTGCTGCACGGCCTGACCTTGCGGTGGGCGACAGCTTGTGCGTGGCCCGCATCTCTCGCATGGGGCGGGCGGATGAATTTCGCCGCGCCAATGCCAGTGACAGCTGCTGAAGGCGGATGAACCACACCGACTTCATTGCGTCCCTGCCGGCAGAGGACAAAACCGCGCTGCACGCCCGCTCCGACAGGCGGGGACTACGCCATTTGGCGGGGCACTGGGGCGCACTGGCGCTGATGGCCCTCTACATCGCCGCAGGCCTGCCACTATGGCAGGGGATGTTGCTGCCTTACGGCATCGCGCTGATGTTCCTCTTTACGCTGAGCCACGAATGCGCCCATGCGACGCCCTTTGCCAGCCCGCGCCTGAATGATCTTGTGGGCCATGCGGTGTCCCTGCCCCTGATGCTGCCCTTCACCTGGTTTCGCTACTTCCATCTGGCGCATCACAAGTTCACCAATGACCCCCAGCGTGACCCCGAACTGGCAGGCGGCGGCAGGCCTGACACATGGCGCGCC
>CALAIJ010000333.1 GCA_937923365.1 uncultured Sulfitobacter sp. | reverse complement strand
GTGCATTCCTATCTGCCATCCTATTCGCGGCTGGCCGCTGCGGGTGCTGCACGCATCGTCAATGATGCCGCAGCCCTTGGCACTGCCGTGTCCCGCCTCATTGCCCCCGATCAGGCCGCCACCATGGCCCATGCCGGATGGGAGGTCATCAGCGCCGGAGCAGAGCTGACCGACAAGGTCACCGAGCTTGTGCAGGACACGCTGGATGCGCGCATGGGCACCGCATGACCCGCGCCCCCAAATTCTGGGACCGGCCCACCCCCGACTGGCGCGCACGTGCGTTGCAACCCTTGGGCGCGCTCTATGCCGCCGCCACGGCGCGCAGGCTGGCGGGGGGCGCCCGTGCGCGCATGGATGTGCCCGTGGTGTGCATCGGCAACATCAATGCGGGCGGCACCGGCAAGACGCCCACCGTCATGGCCGTAGTTGAGCATCTGCGCGACCGGTTCCATCAGCCGCATATCGTCAGTCGCGGTTATGGCGGCACGCTGAAAGGCCCGCTGCGCGTGGACCCCACCCGCCACAAAGCCGCTGACGTCGGCGACGAGCCTTTGCTGCTGGCCGCCTTTGCCGAGGTCTGGGTGGCGCAGGACCGCGCAGCAGGCGCCCGCGCTGCAGCCGACGCAGGCGCCACGGTCATCGTGCTGGACGACGGGTTCCAGAACCCTGCGTTGGCATATGACCTCAGCGTCGTGGTCGTGGACGCCTCCAAGGGGTTCGGCAACGGGCTGTGCCTGCCCGCGGGCCCCCTGCGCGAACCTGTCGCTGCAGGCCTGAGCCGCGCCGATCTGTTGCTTAGCATCGGGGACGCGGCCGCCCAGGACAGCTTTGCCGCGCGACTGGGCAAGGTCGATCTGCCCCACGTGCAGGCCCGTCTTGCGCCGCTGCAAACCGGCATGGACTGGACCGATACACCTGTGCTGGCCTTTGCCGGCATCGGCCACCCCGAGAAATTCTTTGCCACCCTGCGCGATCTTGGGGCGCGTGTGCTGCATGCCGAAGCGCTGAGCGATCACCAGCCCCTGACCACAACGCTCATGGGGCGACTGGAGGTAGACGCCCGCGCGCGCGGCGCGCAGCTGGTCACCACCGAGAAAGACGCCGTGCGGTTGCCCGCATCGTTCCGCAGCAAGGTGATTACCCTGCCCGTGCGGTTGCAATTGGATGAGGGGAACGCGCTGTTTGCGGCGTTGGATGGTTTGGCGAAGCCAAAATAATGCGCCAACCTTGTCGCCCCCTGGGGTGGCGCTTGGAACGCGCGTTCTCTGCCACTTTATGGTTCATCTTGGCGTGTTCTATCACTGAACCACCCAGCCTGGAAAAAGCGCCGCCCCGTGGGAGGGGGCGACGCGGCACGGCGGCAACACGTTGCCTTGATTCCGTGCCAAGTATCAGTCGTCTTCGCCCAGTTTTGGCGCGGGGCGGTGCAACGCCAGTTCCGCGTCCGAAAACCTGAACGGCGACCGCAGGCCTGGCACACCGTCCAGATCGATCTGCATGCCGCGCGCCACCACTTGGGGGTCCGCCATCACATCGCTGAGGTCATTGATCGGGCCCGCAGGCACGTTATGTGCCTCACAAGCGGCCAGCAGATCTTCGCGGCTGCGCAGCACCGTGGCGGCGGTCAGGCGGCGGATCATCTCGGGGCGGTTCGCAACACGGTCGGCGTTCTTGAGGAACGCAGGGTCATGGGCCATATCGTCCAAGCCCAGCAACTGGCACAGGCGCTGGTACTGCCCGTCGTTGCCCGTGGCGATGATAAGGTGCCCATCGCTGGAGGGGAAAACCTCGTAAGGGGTGAGATTGGGATGCGCGTTGCCCATCCGGCCCGGGGCTGTGCCCGTGGTCAGATAGTTCATCGCCTGATTGCCCATGATCGCCACAGCGCAATCCAGCAGCGCCATGTCGATATGCTGCCCCTGTCCCGTTGCCGTGCGCTGGTGTACCGCCGCCAGAATGGCCGTGGTGGCGTAGATGCCCGTAAAGATATCCGTAATCGCCATGCCGGATTTCTGCGGTTGGCGGTCCGGCTCTCCGGTGATGGACATCAGACCGGACATGCCTTGGATGATAAAGTCATACCCCGCGCGGTGTGCATAAGGTCCCGTGTGCCCGAACCCCGTGATGGAGCAGTAGATCAGCTGCGGGAATTCTGCGTGCAGGCTGGCGTAATCCAGCCCGTATTTGGCCAGCCCACCGGTCTTGAAATTCTCGATCAGGATGTCGGCGTCCGCCAGCAGCGCCTTGAGCTTTGCCACGCCTTCGTCCGTGCGGAAATCGCAGACAACAGAGGCTTTTCCGCGGTTAGTCGAATGGAAATACGACGCCGAGACATCCGCGTCCCGCGTCACAAAAGGCGGGCCCCACTGGCGCGTATCATCGCCTGCGGGGCTTTCCACCTTGATCACGTCGCAGCCCAGATCGGACAGGGTCTGCCCCGCCCAAGGGCCCGCCAGCACGCGGGCCAGTTCGACAACCTTGAGACCCGCGAGCGGTGCCGTCACCTACGCGCCCAGCGCTTTGTCGATGATGCCCTTCATCTCGGGGTAGGCCATGTTGTTATACGTGGTCCCGTCGATCACAAAACTGGGGGTGGAGCGGATACCGTCCGCCTCGATGTTCTTTTCATACCAAGCCACCAGCGATTCGGCATTCTTGCTGTCTTGCAGGCAGGCTTCCAGCTTTTCCTTGTCCAGTCCGGCCAACAGGCCGATCTTGCGCAGCTCGTCCAC
>CALAIJ010000332.1 GCA_937923365.1 uncultured Sulfitobacter sp. | reverse complement strand
GCCTGATAGGCCTCGGTGACGTCGACCGTTGCAGGCGGGCGATCCCCGATGGCATCGCGCAAGGCGGCTTGCATGATCTCATGACTGCCGCGCCAGACCACGGTGGGTGCTTGGCGCGCGGATGTGAGGGGCAGGCCCAGTATGTAGCTGTGAAACTCAATCGGAAAGCGGCGACGCGCGGGCCCGTGGGGCAGCAATCCGTCCACATGTGCCGCACTGCGGTTGCGCCTGAAGCGATGGTTGGCGTGGCTTTCGTCAGCGTCCCTAAGCGGATAGCCGGGATAGATGATCGACACCTGCGCAGGATGCAACGGCAGGTCGGGCACATGAGGCCTCCAAGCGCCGTTCAGGACGACGCCGTCCACACTGCCATCCACCGCGTTGGGCAGCACGTCGACACCGACAAACCATGTCTTGCCGTGGCGCAGGTTGGCCGCTTGTAGGGTGGGGTCTTGTGCCAATACCGCCGCGCGTTTGCCCGCCACCTCTGCCCAACGGGCCACGCCCGCATCATGTGCAAATGTGGTGAAGCCGTCGCGTGCGATCATCCCCAGATTGCCTTGCGCAGCATATTCAGCGCCACCAGCACCAGAAATACTGCAAACACCCGCTTCAGCGGTTTGGGGTCCATCGCATGGGCCAGCTTTACCCCCCAAGGGGCCGTAATCAGGGTCATGGCGATGACGATGACAAAAGCCACCAAGTTGACGGCCCCGATGGTGAAGGGTGGCTTGCCACTGGCCATATCGACCAGCAAAAAGCCGATGACCGATGGCACGGCAATCAGCACACCAAAGCCTGCGGCGGTCGCAACGGCGCGGTGAATGGGGGTATTGTACAGGCTCATCAGCGGTACGCCAAAGCTGCCGCCCCCAATGCCCATCAGCACTGACATGAACCCCATCAGCGGCGACAATAGAGCGCGCCGCGCCCCTGTGGGCATGGCCGGACCCAACCGCCATTCGGAGCGCCCGAACCCCATATAAAGGCCCACGACCAGCGCCAGCACCCCAAAGATCGCCTGCAACGTGGTCGAACGCAGTTGCGCCACCAAAGCGACACCCAAAATGGCGCCGACCACAATCCCCGGCGCCCATGTGCGCAGGATGTCCCAGTCGACAGCGCCTTTTTTGTTGTGGCTATGCACCGACCTGACGGAGGTGACGATGATCGTGGCCAGAGACGTGGCCAGACACATCTGCATCAGCTGTGGCCCGTCATATCCAAGCGTCTGGAACGCGTAGAAAAAAGCGGGCACCAGCACGATGCCACCACCCACGCCCAAAAGGCCGGCCAGCACGCCGGCAATGGCACCGATCACCATCAGCATCAGGCCCATCTGGATCAGCAAAACGGTCTCTGGCATGGGGTATCCTTTGGGTCAGGCCGCCTGCGCGGCGGCTTCGGCGGCATTACGGGCGTCGAGGGCTTCAACCACCAGCGCAGAGCTGGCATCTGGCGCATGGCCACGTTCGGACAGGATCCGCCGCCACAAACGCGCACCGGGGCGACCTGCGAACAGGCCCAGCATGTGCCGCGTGATCTGGTTCAGCCGCCCCCCCGCATCGATATGCGCGTCGATATAGGGCAGCATAGCGCGCACGGCGGCCTCCGGCGTGGTGTCATTGCCCGTGCCAAAAATGCGCCTGTCCGCCTGCCCCAGAATGTCCCAGGGCTGATGATAGGCCGTGCGCCCGATCATCACACCATCGAACCCTGCATCCAGCAGCGTCTCGGCCTGATCCAGCGAGGCGATACCGCCATTCAGCGAGATATGCAGGTTGGAAAACAACCCCTTCATCCGTTGCACCAGTTCATAGTCCAACGGCGGGATATCGCGGTTTTCCTTGGGGCTAAGCCCTTGCAACCAGGCCTTCCGGGCATGAATAGTAACGCGGGTGCATCCAGCAGCAACAATGCGCGACAGAAACTCGGGCAGAACCTCTTCGGGGTCCTGATCGTCCACCCCGATGCGGCATTTGACCGTGATCTCGACCTCGACGGCGCGGATCATCGCGGCGATGCAATCGGCGACCAACGCGGGATCTTTCATCAAGACAGCCCCAAATGCACCTGACTGAACGCGGTCCGACGGGCATCCACAATTGAGGTTGATCTCGTCATATCCGGCCTCTGCCCCTAGCCGCGCGGCCTCTGCCAGCTCTGCCGGATCGGACCCGCCCAGTTGCAGGGCGACGGGATGCTCTGACGGATCATGGTCCAGCAAGTGCAGAGCACCACCGCGCACCAAAGCGGGCGCAGTGACCATCTCCGTATAAAGCAACGCCTGCCTGCTAAGCTGGCGATGCAGATAGCGGCAATGGCGATCCGTCCAGTCCATCATCGGGGCGACGGACAGGCGGGCAGCGCGGGTCAGGGCGGCGTGGGTTGTCATAGGCTCTCGGGTGTGACGACTAAGCGCGGCTTAGCAGATGCGTCGCTTTGGGGCCAGTAGGGCCTCGGACCTGATGTGAACCTTTTCGCAGGTTGGCGCGTTGACCTTTGAAGACGGCAATCCATGCCTTTCGGGGGGACGCAACTTGGACAATCTGACATCAATTCGGCGATCGCTCCAGTTTCTGGTAATGCTGGCGACTTTTGTGACTGCATACTTCGCGCGTGATCTGATCCTGCCGGTGGTGCTGGGCTTTCTGCTGGCCCTTACCCTGAGCCCTGTTGCCCGCACAATGGAGCGTGCGGGCATCCCCCGTGGTCCCAGTGGTGCCGCATTGGCCTTTGGCGCAGGCGCGCTGATCTTGCTGGTGATCGCAGGGACCGCGGGTACAATTGCCAGTTGGGGCACTGACTTTCCCTCCATGGGACGTGAAATCCAGCAAAAGTTAAGCGGGATGACCGCCGCCGTTGACGACATGCGCGCCGTCACCGAAGAAGTCGAAAAGCTGACAACCGGAGATGCCGCGCCTGCCGCCGTAGAGGTCAAGCAGCCGGGGTTTCTGGCGTCGGCCTTTGACACTCTGACCCAGATTGGTGCGACCTTTGCTGTGACAATGATCCTGGCCTTGTTCCTGCTGTCCTCGGGCGAGTTGTTTTACCGCAAGCTGGTGCAGGCCTTTCCAACTATGACCGAGAAAAAGCGCGCACTGACAACAGTTTACGGCATCGAGAGGCGCGTCTCGAGATACTTGTTGACGATCACGCTGATCAACGCGGGCCTTGGTCTGGCAATTGGAGTCTTCCTGACCGCGATGGGCCTGCCCAGTGCCTATGTCTGGGGCGTGATTGCGTTCTTGCTGAACTTTCTTCCCTATATCGGCGGCTTTATCGGCACCGTACTGGTGGCGGGCTATGCGATTGTGGCGTTCGACAGCGTGGGCTACGCCTTGCTGGCCCCTTTGGGCTATCAGGTCATCACATCCATCGAAGGGCAGCTGATCACCCCGTGGCTGGTTGGCAAGCGGTTGGCAATGAACACAGTTGCAGTCTTTCTGACCGTGGTCTTCTGGGGCTGGCTTTGGGGTATTCCGGGGGCCTTGGTGGCGGTCCCCGTTCTGGTGGTGTTCAAGGTGATTTGTGAGAACTTCGAGCCTTTGCGCACCATCGGCATCTTTCTGTCAGGCGAGGACGATACCCCGCCCGACCAAACCCAGCCCTTAGCTGACAAGTGAGGGCAGCCACAGGACGATCCCCGGAAAGGCGACCAGAAGGGCAATCGTAACCGCATCGGCCAGAAAGAACGGCGTGACGCCTTTGAACACGTCCTGCACTGTCAGGTCGTCGCGCACGCCTGCAACCACAAAACAGTTCAGACCGATGGGCGGCGTGATCAGGCAGAACTCGGCCATCTTGACCACCAGAATGCCGAACCAGATCGCGCACATGGGGCCTGACATGCCAAACGCACTGTCTGCAGCCGCCACGTATTCGCCCCCGTTCAGCGCCATCACCGCGGGGTAAACCACGGGCAGCGTCAAAAGCAGCATGCCGATCGCGTCCATGAACATGCCCAGAACCGCATAGGCCAGCAG
>CALAIJ010000331.1 GCA_937923365.1 uncultured Sulfitobacter sp. | reverse complement strand
CCGCCCAGCAACGTGTCATCGCCAGCCGAGCCCTGAAGGCTGTCATTGCCCGCGTTGCCGTGCATCAGGTCATTGTCATTGTGGCCGGTCAGGGTGTCGTTACCATCGTCGCCTGTCAGGCGGTCGTTGCCATCCTCACCGTGGACATCATCGTTACCGTCGCCCCCGTTCAGGGTATCGTCGCCCACGGCACCCGTGACGGAATCGTCGCCAGCGCCTGCGTGGATCTGATCATCGCCTGCATAGCCGCCAATCTGGTCGTTGCCGTCCCCCGCAGTGATGGTGTCGTCACCCTCTCCGCCTGTGACCACATCGCCAATGTCGCTGCGCGACAGGATATCGCCCTGAGAGGTGTCCGGCTCCGGCGTTGCTTGATCGGTTGTTTCTTCCGAAAGGTCGACAAATGCCACGGCACCTGCCGCAAACAGTCCCATTAATCCCGCGAGCCAAAGCATGTGTCATCCCCAATACTGATTAAGTACCCAACGAAAAACACACTTTCATGAACAAAGCATGACAATCGCAATACAATATTTAGTCGTTGCACCTCAAAAGCGTCAAATTGGATAAGGTTAATTGGTAAATTTCCATTCACCTTCGCCTCGCGTGATCGTCAGGCGGCCCTTACGCGGGTTCCCAGCGGACCGGCTGTTGCGTGTAGGGCAGATACAGCGGGTGGCGCGGGTGCCCTGCTTTGCTCAGGCCCAGATGGAACAAGGGCGCTTTCGTCAACGCCAGCATACGGCCCACAGCAGGACCACGGTCGTGATGCGCGCCATGCACGCCCCAGGCCGCGATGATATCCGTGGTCCACTGCGCACTCTCGGCCAGAACCGCGTCGTTCTCGGGGCCGACAGGATCAAGGGCTGCTCGCATGTCCTTTGGGTCTGTGGCGCGGAAGGCAAAGATGTTGGTCACACGAAAGGCGCCATACCCCAAGGTGCGCGCACGGCGTTCGCACCGCTCGACCGTCGGGTCGTTCTGCACTTCGTCGGCAGTGGAGGGATTCAGCATGACGAACAGCACACGCGGCGCGCTGTCGTCCCATGTTCGGGTCAGGCTGTAGCGGTAGGCCTCGCAATCGGAAAACACGGCGACAGAGGGCGCGTCTGCTTTGGTATGGTGGCGGGTGATCATGGCGCTCTCTTGCCAGTCGGTGTGCAGCCGCGCAAATGAAAACCGCCTTCGCAGCGGGGCGGTTGGCGGTGCCCCGAAGGTTCCCGAAAGGGGACAGATCCATAGCGCAGGTGTCGCAGGACCATCATCAGAACCCAGTCGCTGCCGGAACGACCGGCCCACGGGCGAGGCGCGTTTGGCAGGATCAAAATCGCCGCAAGCCGCTTAGTCAGCGGTGTTGAAGACCCGCGACGGGTGCAGTTCGCCTGCTTTGAAGCGGCCCACGGCGACGGCCTGCCCGTCGAAGGATGCCCAACATTCCTCGCCGTACTCAATGTCGGATGCGATCACCATGCCGGGATTGCCGTTTCGCAGGCGCACGGTGCCCTCCGCTGTTGCTTTGACTTCGGGCAGGTCTTCGAGGCCCTTTTCCAGCGGCAGCAGGTAGGTGTCCAACTCCGGTGTGCGGGCGATCTCTTCGATCTTTGAAAGCGTCAGACCGTCGGCGGCGTCGAAGGGGCCTGACCAGATGCGGCGCAATTCGCGGACGTGGCCCTGGCAGCCCAATGCGGTGCCCAGATCGCGGGCGATGGAGCGGACATAGCCCCCCTTGCCGCAAACCATCTCCAGCGTCACGTGATCGGGATCGGGCCTGTCCGTCAGCAGCAGGCTTTCCACCCAAAGGGGGCGGGCGGCCAGTTCCATTTCCTCGCCGTCGCGGGCGCGTTTGTAGGCGCGTTCCCCGTCAACTTTGACGGCAGAGAATTGCGGCGGGACCTGTTCGATGTCGCCGATGAAGGCGCTGAGGGCTTCTTTGATCGCATCCTCATCCGGGCGGATGTCAGAGGTGGCGATGACCTCTCCTTCGGCATCATCGGTGTTGGTTGCCACGCCCAACCGGACGGTGAAGGTATAGGCCTTGAGCGCGTCGGTGATGTAGGGAACCGTTTTGGTGGCCTCTCCCAATGCGATGGCCAGCACGCCCGTCGCATCAGGGTCCAATGTGCCTGCATGGCCCGCCTTCTTGGCATCCAGCGCCCAACGGACCTTGTTGACGACTGTCGTGGAGGTGGGCCCTGCGGGTTTGTCCACCACCAGCCACCCCGAAATGTCCCGCCCTTTGCGTTTACGCGCCATGGTACCCTCGTCTGAATTGAAGCCTGCGCTATAGAGAAGCGTGCGCGCCCTGCCCAGAGCGAATTAGGGTCAGGGCCCATTAATCCTGCACCACTGGTTTGACAGATTTTTCCTGTGACCATTGCCTGTCAGGGCATCGCTTGCGATGTCCCGAGAAGGGAGGCGCATCTGCGCAGGAACTCTTGTTGAATTTCAAGCAGATGTAACGACGCTCACGGGGAAGATCCGTCAAATCCGGAGGACGTCAAAACCGCTTCATTTCAGTGGCACGAGCCATTTGCAATTAACCCGTTAGTTGCGGCATGTCTCAAACCCCTGAAATTTCGCGGTT
>CALAIJ010000330.1 GCA_937923365.1 uncultured Sulfitobacter sp. | reverse complement strand
TGCGCATCGCTTTGCCACTGGCATAGGCTGCACCCATTGGGGGGCCATTCATGTACAACCGCCGCAGATTTTTGCAATCGGCCAGTGCAGGCGCTGTGCTGGGCGGTCTGAAGGCGGGCGGGGCAGCGGCGCAAGATCGATTTGACCAAAGCGCGCTGTTGGCCTTCGACTATACGGGCACGGTCACGTTGATGCACTTCAGTGATCTGCGGGGGCAGCTGCGGCCCATCTATCTGCGACCAGCCGAAACCCACCCCGACCAAGGTATTGTGCCTTATCTGAGCGGCGAAGAATTTCGCATTCGCTACGGTATCGGCGGGCGCACGCCGATGGATTACGTCCATACCCATGAAGATTTTGCCAGACATGCGCGCGACTACGGCAAATTGGGCGGCGTGGCGCATCTGGGCGGTCTTGTTAGTGCGATCCGGCAGCAGCGGCCTCAGTCGATTGTGCTGGATGGCGGGGACGGGTTTGACCCGACCCTTGCGCCAATAGGGGTCATGGCACCTCTCCACGCAGCTTTGGGCACAGATATTCGGCACGAAAAGGCGGCGTCTGAAATGTCGTACTTCGATCGGGCAGGCGTGCGTATCGCGGTCCTCGTGCTGCGGGGAGGCCAAGACGACTTGGCCAAGAAGCTGCAAATTCAGGTGGATCGCGCCCGGGAAGCAGGCGCAGGCGCCGTCGTTTGCCTGTCCAGAGAGGGCTTTGCCGCGGATCGGCAATTGGCGCAGCAGATCAAAGGCCTTGATGTGATCTTCTCCGGCGGTGGTTTCCACGCACTGCCCGAGCCGGAGCGCGTGGAAGACACTCGGATCATCGCCAGTGGCGGGCATGGCTGTTATCTTACACGGCTTGATTTGTGGATCGAAGACGGTGCCGTAACGGCCTCTGCTCATCGGTTGATCCCTGTGTTCAGCGATCTGATCCGGCCAAGTCCGGCCTTCGCGGTGCCAAGCGACACAGAGGACCAAGCACAGATCGGGCGGGCAGGGGCGCTGCTTTACCGGCGCGGGTTGGTGGGCAGCCCTTGGGATGATGTCATCAGCGAGGCCTTGCGCGCAGAGCATGGCGCGCAGATCACGCTTACCCCGGGATTTCGTTGGGGGGCAACCGTGCTGGCGGGGCAGGCTGTGACATCGCAGGCGCTGCGCAGTGTCACGCAAGGCCCGCCTGCGGCCACGCAGGTGCGCAAGATGACTGGCGCGGAGATTGCCGGCAGTCTGGAAGACGCGGCAGAGATTACTTTTACAGGGCGCGCGAGGTTCCGGCAGGAGCTGGACATGGTGCGCGCAGGCGGCCTTGGGTTTACGGTAAGGCCCCGGGCAGCGCGGGGCGAACGGATCACTGATCTGAGGCTGTCAGGTCTGGGCCCAATTGCGCCTGAGACCACGTATACAGTTGCCGAATGGGGGGCGGTAACAGGCGATGGTCCGCCGATTGACGAGGTTCTGACCCGCTATCTCCGTCGGAACGACCGTGTCAGCGGGCGCCCCGGCGTAGAGGTCAAGCTGGACTGGACGTCGTGATTGACGCGGTGATCACGTCCAGCCCCCCTTGAACCCCCCTGACCCCGCGACTAATCTTAGATTAACTGATCTTCGGGTATGGTCCCGAAGACGCATGGTTGAGGCAGGCACATGAACGATCCAATTGACACCTATATGAATACGCTCGTCCCTATGGTGGTTGAGCAAACCAGCCGTGGCGAACGCGCCTACGACATTTTCTCGCGGCTGCTGAAAGAGCGGATCGTTTTTGTGAACGGGCCGATCCACAGCGGGATGAGCCACCTGATCGTTGCACAGTTGCTGCACCTTGAGGCGGAAAATCCTTCCAAGGAAATTTCCATGTATATCAACTCGCCCGGGGGCGAGGTGACCGCGGGTTTGTCGATCTATGACACGATGCAATACATCAAGCCCAAGGTGTCAACGCTGATCTGCGGCATGGCGGCCTCCATGGGGTCCGTGATCGCGGTTGGCGGTGAAAAAGGCATGCGATTTGCACTGCCAAATGCCGAAGTCATGATCCACCAGCCTTCGGGCGGATCACAGGGCAAGGCAGAGGATATCCTGATCTCTGCGCGCCACATTGAGCGGACCCGCGAGCGGATGTATCACCTTTATGTCAAGCACACCGGCCAGACCCTCAAGACTGTGCAAAAGGCGCTGGATCGCGACCTTTGGATGACCCCCGAAGAGGCAAAGGACTGGGGCCACCTTGATGAAATCGTCGAAAGCCGTGGCAAAGCCGACGATCCGGACGCCGCCAAGAAGTAAAACGTGATCCCCGCCTGCGCGCTTTTGCGATTGTAGCGCGGGGACCGCTGGCCTAGGATTGCGATTGATACAGCGCTTCCGGCCGAGGCGAGATGAAACGAATGACCTGAAAGGGTTGGACATGGCGAATAACTCCAGCGGCGACAGCAAAAACACGCTCTATTGCAGCTTTTGCGGCAAGAGCCAGCATGAGGTGCGCAAGCTGATTGCGGGCCCTACGGTATTTATCTGTGATGAATGCGTCGAACTGTGCATGGATATCATCCGCGAGGAAACCAAAGCCTCTGGTTTGAAAGCCACTGACGGCGTGCCGACACCCAAGGACATCTGCGAGGTACTGGACGATTATGTCATCGGTCAGGCCATGGCCAAGCGGGTGCTGTCTGTTGCCGTGCACAACCACTACAAACGCCTGAACCATGCGCAAAAGGGTGGGGACATCGAACTGGCAAAATCCAACATCCTTCTGATCGGCCCTACGGGCTGCGGCAAGACGCTGCTGGCACAAACACTGGCGCGGATTCTGGATGTGCCGTTTACGATGGCGGATGCCACAACGCTCACCGAGGCGGGGTATGTGGGCGAGGATGTTGAAAATATTATTCTCAAGCTGCTGCAATCCTCCGAGTACAACGTCGAGCGCGCACAGCGCGGCATCGTCTACATCGACGAGGTCGACAAGATCACGCGCAAGTCTGAGAACCCGTCGATCACCCGCGACGTGTCGGGTGAAGGCGTACAGCAAGCGCTGCTGAAATTGATGGAAGGTACGGTTGCAAGCGTGCCACCGCAGGGGGGGCGCAAGCATCCTCAGCAGGAATTCCTGCAGGTGGATACGACCAATATCCTGTTTATTTGTGGCGGCGCCTTTGCTGGCCTCGACAAGATCATTGCCGCGCGCGGCAAGGGGTCGGCCATGGGCTTTGGCGCCGATGTGCGCGATGAGGATGCCCGCGGCATTGGCGAGATTTTCACCGATCTGGAGCCGGAAGACCTGCTCAAGTTCGGGTTGATCCCCGAATTTGTGGGCCGTTTGCCCGTTCTGGCCACGCTGGAAGATCTGGACGAAGATGCGCTTGTCACGATCCTCACCCAGCCCAAGAACGCCTTGGTCAAACAGTACCAACGCCTGTTCGAGCTTGAGGATACAGCGCTTAGCTTTACCGATGATGCGCTGAGTGCCATTGCCAAACGCGCCATCGAACGCAAAACAGGCGCGCGGGGCTTGCGCTCCATTCTGGAAGAGATCCTGCTGGACACGATGTTTGATTTGCCCGGCATGGACAGTGTCACCGAGGTGGTGGTCAACGAAGAAGCGGTCGGCCCTGATGCCGCCCCATTGATGATCCACGCCGAGGCCGAGAAAGAGCCCGCCTCTGCCGGCTAGGGTGGGCCAGAGCCCCACCTTACAAAGAATTTCAAGGGCGTGCCGTGGGGTGCGCCCTATTTTGTGGCCTGGAAGGCCACTTTACATCAACGGATGCGACTTCCTGAAATTTTCGTTGCGGGCCTTGAGATTAGAATTTTCCCGCGCTTCCAAATCATCAGAATAGGGATCATCCATCCTTTCCGCGAAGAATGCTTTCTTGCGATTTGTCTTGACCCTGCGCTCGGGGACGTGCCGTCTGTTCTTAGGCAAAGCTGGCAACAAAATCGGCAGGAGGGATCATGCGGCGCATATCATCGGGTGGGGTTTTTGAGGAAAAGGTTGGCTACTGCCGCGCTGTGGTTGCGGGCGGCTTTGTGCATGTGGCAGGCACCGTCGGGCAGGGGGACGATGTGGTAAGCCAATGCGCCTCGGCGCTGGACGTGATCAAGGACGCGCTGGACAAGGCGGGATGCGGCCTGAGTGATGTGGTGCGCGTGACCTACATGTTGCCGGACAGGACAGAATTCGAGCCCTGTTGGCCCCTGCTGAAAGAGGCGTTCGGTGATCACCCACCAGCGGCTACCATGATCGAATGCGGATTGATCGACCCGAAATTTCGCATCGAAATCGAAGTGACGGCACTGCTGCCTGATTAGGCGACTTCCTCAAAGCGATCCCCAAGGCGGGCCTGCACCTCGGCCGGGTCCAATGCAGTCCAGCTGGGTTTGGGGGCGTCGATGAAGCCATTTTTTGCCAATGAGTTCTGCAGAGCGGG
>CALAIJ010000329.1 GCA_937923365.1 uncultured Sulfitobacter sp. | reverse complement strand
GCCCCCCGATCCGTGGCTGAACCGCGAAATGCGCAAGAAGGCAGGGTTGCTTTTGCCGGAACGCCAGATTGGTCTGTCCGCGCATGACTACCAGCAAGCGATTGCCGCGCCCGAGGTTTGGCTGACGCGCGCGATCCGGTCCGATCAGGCAGAGACGGTCCCGTCCCGCTGGCTTAACCGGTTGGAGAACCTGATGAACGGCCTGCCTCAAACAGATGGCCCTGCTTGCTGGAAGGCGATGCAAAAGCGCGGGGACCATTGGCTGGATCAAGCCAAAGCGCTGGAGACGGTGGCCGAAGTGCCCCCCGCCAGGCGCCCCTCGCCCCGCCCGCCAGTGGCAGCGCGGCCCCGTCGTCTGTCTGTCACCGAAATCCAGCGGCTGATCCGCGATCCCTATGCCATCTACGCCAAGCACACGTTGCGGCTGCGTCCGCTAAGCCCGCTTGTGCAATCCCCTGATGCGCCCATCCGCGGCATCGTCGTGCACAGGATTATGGAGCAGTTCGTCAAGGATGCGACCGGCGATGACACATTGCTGACCAAGGCACATCTGATGCAGGTGACGGCCGACGTTCTGGCGCGTGACGTGCCGTGGCCCGCAGCACGTACCATGTGGCATGCACGGATTGAGCGGATTGCCGACTGGTTCATCACGCGTGAGACGCATCGACAAGCCTATTCAAAACCAGAGGCGTTCGAGGCGCGGGGTCAGCTGACTTTCCCAAGCATCGGCTTTGATCTTGTCGGATATGCGGACCGCATTGATATCTCCGACGCGGGCGATGCCCTGATCTATGATTACAAGACGGGCACGCCGCCCAAACCGAAAGAGCAGCGGCACTATGACAAGCAATTGCTGATCGAAGCGGCAATGGTGGAGGAAGGCGCCTTTCCAAAGATCGGCGCGCCTCATGTGGCCGGGGCCACCTTTATCGGCGTAGGCACCAACCCCGAAGAAGTCATGGCACCTCTTGAAGAAGAGCCCCCCAAGGAAGTGCTGCACAAGCTGAAGGTCCTGCTGACCCGCTATCTGGACCGCGCGCAGGGGTTTACCGCACGCCGATCCGTACAGTCAGACCGCTTTGGCGGCGACTATGACCAGCTGGCGCGTTTGGGGGAGTGGGATGCCACCGATCTGCCCGAACCGGAGGACCTGACATGAGCCTCGACGACGCCACCCGCGCCCAGATTGACGCCGCACGGCCAGATGCGTCTACCTGGCTGACGGCGAATGCGGGATCAGGCAAGACCCGCGTGTTGACCGACCGCGTGGCCCGCCTGCTGCTGGAAGACGTGGACCCCCAGCAAATCCTGTGCCTGACCTATACCAAGGCCGCGGCCTCAGAGATGCAGAACCGTCTGTTCAAACGCCTTGGCGCTTGGGCCATGCTAAAGGACGCAGACCTGCGCGCGTCATTGGCAGAGCTGGGGATTGACCGCGCCTTATCACCTGCTGCCTTGCGCAATGCCCGCACTTTGTTCGCCCGCGCAATTGAAACGCCGGGCGGGTTGAAGATCCAGACAATCCACTCGTTCTGTTCTGCCATTCTTCGCCGCTTTCCTCTGGAGGCTGGCGTCAGTCCGGAATTCACCGAAATCGAAGATCGCGCCGCCGAACTGCTTCGCGCCGAGATCGTCGATGCGATGGCTGATGGCCCAGAGGCAGCACTGGTTGCAGGGCTTGCCCGCCACTACACGGGCGAGGATTTCAGCAAGCTGACCCGTGCGATTATCGGTAAGCGGGACAAGTTCACACAGGATGTCACACTTGGCGATCTGCTGGGTATCCTTGGTCAACCCCCGAACCTGACGGAGGACATGATCGAAGGCATGGTCTTTGCCGGAAATGAGGGTGATCTGATTGCGCAGATGCTTCCTGTTATGCAGGCCAAGGGCGGCAATGATGCCAAGGCAGCAGACAAGCTGGCAGGGATCACGACCTTTGATTTTTCGTGCCTTCCCGTTCTGGAGCAGGTGTTCCTGACAGGCTCTGGCGCCAAGTCGCCGTTCACTGCCAAGATCGGGAGCTTTCCAACCAAGGCGACCCAGGGCGCTCTTTCAGCGATCATGCCAGCGGTTGAGGGTTTGATGCAGTTGGTTGAAGAGGCCCGCAATGCGCGGCTGGCCTTACTTGCGGCACGCCGCTCGCTTGCGCTGCACGCATTCGCAGGGCCCTTCATCACCCGCTACGAGGCCGCCAAACAGCAACGGGGCTGGCTGGATTTTGACGACCTGATCCTGCGCACCCGCGCCTTGCTAAGCGACCGGCATGTTGCGGCATGGGTGCTTTACCGGATTGACGGTGGTATCGACCATATTCTGGTGGACGAAGCGCAAGACACCTCGCCGCCCCAGTGGGACGTCATTGAAAAGCTGACGGACGAGTTCTTTAGCGGACAAGGCGCGCGGCCCGATCTGGACCGCACGATCTTTGTTGTGGGCGACAAGAAGCAGTCGATCTATTCTTTCCAAGGTGCGGACCCCAAGGAATTTGACCGCAAGGCAGAGACATTTCGCCAAAAAATCAGGGACGCGCAGCAGACATTCCAGAACCGCAGTCTGGAGTATTCGTTCCGCTCTTCCAGCGCCATTCTGCGCATGGTGGATCAGACCTTCGACCCTCGTGTGCGCGATGGGCTGGACCCTGACACAAAGCACAAGGCCTTCAAAACGGACCTGCCCGGGCGCATCGATCTTTGGCCATTGGTGGAACATGCCGGACCCGAGGATGATCTGGACTGGACCGATCCGGTCGACCGGAAAAGCGATCAGCATCACCATGTCATTCTTGCCGAACAGATCGCCACACGGATCAAAACGCTCACGGAGGAAGAGCACTACATTCCCATCGATGGCGCCTCAACGGGCAGCTTTGTCAAACGCCGCGTGCAGCCCCGTGACTTCTTGATCCTTGTGCAAAACCGCGGTGGCTTGTTCGCTGAAATCATTCGCGCATGCAAAGCGGCTGAACTGCCCATCGCGGGCGCTGACCGCCTGAAGGTCGGCGCGGAACTGGCGGTCAAGGATCTGGCCGCGCTTCTTTCATTTCTGGCCACCCCCGACGATGACCTTTCCTTGGCAACTGCGTTGCGGTCCCCGCTGTTCGGTTGGTCCGAGCAGCAGCTGTTCACGCTTGCCCATCACCGTTCACAATCGCGGCTATGGCAGGCATTACGCGTCCAGACAGACGCCCACACGCAGACAGTTGCCATGTTGCGTGATTTGCGCGGGCAGGTGGATTTCCTGCGTCCCTACGATCTGATCGAGCGCATCCTGACCCGTCATCACGGCCGCCAACACCTGTTGGAACGGCTGGGTCCGGAGGCCGAGGACGGGATCAACGCAATGCTGTCCCAAGCCCTCGCGTATGAGCGCACGGACATTCCCAGCCTCACCGGATTTCTGCAATGGATGGAAACCGACGATCTGGAGATCAAGCGCCAGATCGACAGTTCCTCCAACCAGATTCGCGTCATGACCGTGCATGGGGCCAAGGGGTTGGAAGCACCCATCGTCATTCTGCCAGACACCGGCGCCAAGAAGAACGAGATCAAGGATGACATCATCACCCTTGGCGACATACCCGTTTGGAAACCCAAATCCGCCGAGATGCCCGCGCCTGTCGCCGCGCGCCTGGACGAAATGCTTGATGCGCAGTTCCGCGAGCGGCTGCGTTTGCTTTATGTCGCGATGACCAGAGCCGAGAAATGGCTGATCGTCGCCGCCGCAGGCAAGGTCGCGGGTGACGCTTCTGACTGGTACCAGATCATGGAAACGGCAATCGGACACATCAATGGCGTCCCGATAGATGACGCTGGCACATTGCGATTCGAGGAGGGCGATTGGGACGCACTGCCAAAGGCTGAAGATGGCAAAAATCACGTCGGAACGCCTGTGTTAGAGCCTGTTTTTACAACCATTCCACCGGCTCCGCCCTCTTTAACAGAGCCGCTGTCACCCTCTTCTATGAAAGGGGCAAAGGCGCTCTTCGGTGATGTTGGCGAAGACCGCGATGCAGCGCTTTCATACGGTTCGCTGGTGCATGGCCTGCTCGAAGACCTTGCCCCTCATGACCCTGCTCTTTGGCACACAATTGCCCAGCGCCACGCGCAAGGGTTCGACGTGCAAACCTTTGAGGATGCGAAGACCGAAGCGATCCGCGTATTGCAAGACCCCGGCCTCGCATCGGTCTTTACGACGGACTGGCTGGCAGAGGCGTCCATTACCGCTCAGATTGGCCCGCACAGGCTACACGGTGAGGTGGACCGGCTGCTGGTCACGCCCGAAAAGATCACTCTTGTTGATTTCAAAACCAACCGCGTGGTGCCCCAGACAGCCACCCAATGCCCTGACGGATTGCTGGCGCAAATGGGTGCCTATGCGGCGATGCTGACGCAGATATATCCTGGTCGCACGGTTGAAACGGCAATCCTCTGGACCAAAAACGCACGACTGATGCCCCTGCCCCACGATATCGTGAGTTCTGCTTTTGCCAAGGCACTAGAACTTGACGATGTGCCTTTGCGTTCTTAGGTTCGCTCCTCAAGCCTCAAGCCTATCAGGAGAACATCATGGCCACGGTCGCAGTCACCGACGATACATTCGATGCCGAAGTCAAAAATTCCGATATCCCCGTTGTGGTGGATTTCTGGGCGGAATGGTGCGGCCCATGCAAACAGATCGGCCCATCGCTGGAAGAGCTGTCTGCCGAAATGGACGGCACTGTGAAAATCGTCAAAGTAAACGTGGACGAGAACCCCAATTCCCCCGCTCAAATGGGCGTGCGCGGCATTCCGGCCTTGTTCTTGTTCAAAGACGGTCAGGTCGTCTCCAACATGATGGGCGCCAAGCCCAAGGCAGCGTTGGAAAGCTGGATCAAAGAATCCATCTAAACCCCTGCCTTAACGAAAGCTCAAAGGGCGTCCCAATGCGGGGCGCCCTTCTTATATGGGCCAGCCAAACCGGCGGAGCCGCGCCGCAATTCTGGCCTGCGCATCGTCTTTGCCTGCGTTGATCGATTGATCCTGCCAGAACCACCACAGGTATTTGTCAAAGTCGGGTCTGGCCCGAGCGACCTCGGCAAAACCTGAAGCCGGATCAGACACATCCGCTTGCACCGCGATGTGGTGAAAATCGATACCTGCAAAAAGCAGCGCAGCCTTGCCAAAGAAATACCCGGAGAAAGCAGCACTCGAATTTTGCGTGACGACAAAATCGCAGTGCTGCAAATGTTTCTCCATCTCACCTGAGGAAACGGACAGCTGAGCGTAGCGGCTTTTGAGATCGTCCAACGCTTTCATGTCCGCAGGGTCGTATTGTTCATTCGGGTGCAGCGTTGCGACAACCTTGCGACCGGCATTGTGTTGCAAGGTCAACTCAAGCATTTCCAACGGGCTACATATTTGAAACGAACGGTGCACGCGCAGCTTTCCTTGCAATGGCACGTAGATATAGCCGTCACGACTGGCGTGCTGCGGGGCTTCGCCAAAAAGGCGCTTTTTCCAGAAGCCCGCAAATTTCGCCGCCGCCTCCTGAGGGATGCCGTCGGGATCAAACGCAGCCTTTGCGACATCCCAGTTCCAACGCTCTGCCGTTTGGTCAATCTGCCAGAACGGATAGTGATAGACCCTGCGAAAGACCAAACCCCGCCCGCTGGGCGGTTGTTTCATATGGCTTAGGGTGAACACATCCTCTTTGACGGGTTTAAACAGCTCCGTCTGGGTTGCAGGGCAAAATTCGACCCTAAACCGGGCGTTTTCCGCTGCTTCGACGATCAGGTTGATGAAGTTATGGCCGCCTGCGACCGCACTTTTCAGGAATGTCGGTTCAAGACAAATACGCAATGTAGGGTCACGAGGCATGGGCAGACCCTAGCCAAGCAAACCATTTGTCACAAGCACCCTGCCCTTGTGTGACGCCGCCACCCCCGCCATATAGGTCTCAGGCAAAACGAGAGGCCCGCGACTATGGCAAAACAGGAATTTCCCGGTTGGCACGGCACCACAATTATCGGCGTCAAAAAAGACGGTGAAGTGGTCATCGCCGGCGACGGTCAGGTCAGCCTTGGCCAGACTGTGATCAAAGGCACTGCCCGCAAGGTCCGCAGACTTAGTCCTGGCGGCTTTGATGTGGTTGCGGGCTTTGCCGGGTCGACCGCAGATGCCTTCACCTTGCTGGAGCGGCTTGAGGTCAAGCTGGAAGCCACCCCCGGACAGTTGGCGCGTGCAAGTGTCGAACTGGCCAAGGACTGGCGCACCGACAAATACCTGCAAAAACTTGAAGCGATGTTGATCGTCACGGATGGCAGCGATCTGCTGGTGATCACCGGTGCCGGTGACGTGTTGGAGCCCGAACACAATGTGGCCGCCATCGGATCCGGCGGCAACTATGCGCTGGCCGCCGCACGCGGCATGATGGACAGCAAACGCGATGCCGAAGCGGTCGCCCGCGACGCCATGCAAATCGCCGCAGACATTTGTGTCTACACCAACGGCAACCTCACCGTAGAGAAGATTTCAAAATGACCGACCTGACCCCCCGCGAGATCGTCTCGGAACTTGACCGTTTCATCATTGGTCAATCAGATGCCAAACGTGCTGTCGCTGTCGCCCTGCGCAACCGTTGGCGCCGCAAGCAATTGGGTGATGATCTGCGTGATGAGGTCTACCCCAAGAACATCCTGATGATCGGCCCCACTGGTGTCGGCAAGACCGAGATCAGCCGCCGTCTGGCGAAACTCGCACGCGCCCCTTTCCTGAAGGTCGAGGCGACCAAGTTCACCGAAGTCGGCTATGTCGGCCGCGATGTCGAACAGATCATCCGCGATCTGGTGGATGCGGCCATCGTCATGACCCGCGAGCACATGCGCGAAGATGTCAAAGCCGCCGCGCACAAAGCAGCCGAAGAGCGCGTGATCGACGCCATTGCAGGCGAAGACGCGCGCGATGGCACCCGCGACATGTTCCGCAAAAAGCTCAAGTCGGGGGAACTGGATGACACGATGATCGATCTCGAAGTCACTGATACCTCGAACCCTTTCGGCGCGATGGAAATCCCCGGCCAGCCCGGTGCAGGTGCTGGCATGATGAATATCGGTGACCTTTTTGGCAAAGCCATGGGCGGGCGCACCACCAAGAAGCGCCTGTCGGTCTCTGACAGTTACGAAGTGTTGATCGGCGAAGAGGCAGACAAGCTGCTCGACGATGAAACGGTCACCCGCGCCGCTATTGAAGCGGTGGAGCAGAACGGCATCGTCTTTCTCGATGAAATTGACAAGGTCTGCGCCCGCTCTGATGCGCGCGGCGGGGATGTGTCCCGCGAAGGTGTGCAGCGCGATCTGCTGCCTTTAATCGAAGGCACCACGGTCAGCACCAAACACGGCCCCGTCAAAACCGACCACGTGCTTTTCATCGCCTCGGGGGCGTTCCATATTGCCAAGCCATCCGATCTGCTGCCGGAACTGCAAGGTCGCCTGCCCATCCGCGTCGAACTGCGCGCCCTCACGGAAGAGGATTTCGTACGCATCCTGACCGAAACTGACAACGCGCTCACGCTGCAATACACCGCCCTCATGGGAACCGAGGAAGTCACCGTCAGTTTCACCGACGATGGCATCAAGGCGCTGGCCAAGATTGCGGCAGACGTGAACCAATCGGTGGAAAACATCGGTGCACGCCGGCTCTACACCGTGATGGAACGCGTGTTTGAGGAATTGTCCTTTACCGCGCCTGACCGTGCTGGCGAAGAAGTCATCGTCAACGCAGCGTTCGTGGATACCAATCTGGGCGCCCTCACGAAATCCGCAGACCTCAGCCGCTACGTGCTCTAGGGTCAGACCCCCTTAATCCTGTACCACTGGTTTGACAGAATTTTCTTGTGACCATTGCCCGTCTGGGCATCGCTTGCGATGTCCCGATAAGGGAGGCGCATCTGCGCAGAAACTCTTGTTGAATTTCAAGCAGATGTAACGACGCTCACGGGGAAAATCCGTCAAATCCGGAGGACGCCAAAACCGCTTCATTTCAGCGGCGTGAGCCATTTGCAATTAACCCGTTAGTTGCTGCATGTCTCAAACCCCTGAAATTTCGCGGTTTTGACGCCAGTGGCGCAGGATTAATGGGTCCTGACCCTAGGCGCGCCGCTTCTGATTTGACCATTCACTTTCGCCGGGTGCCATGACACCAAGAGGTCATGGACTACCTGCGCTTTCTCAGAACCAACTGGCTGTTCCTGCTCGCGGGCTTTCTG
>CALAIJ010000328.1 GCA_937923365.1 uncultured Sulfitobacter sp. | reverse complement strand
GCCAGCTCCTCCAGCGCGCGGCAAACGACGTCTTCGGCCCCCGTCGGGCCAAGTTGCGAATAGAGCGAACCGATACGCTCTTGATCAAGATCGACCTGTTCGTCCAGCCGGATTTGCAGAACCTGCATCCAATACACCCCTTTTGTCGCCCCCACGACTATCAAGCAATCTGGCATCTATTGGTGAGTAAATGATTGAAGGGCTGTGCCATTTCGCTCGAAATTCGTGAGCATTTGAGTTAACGCAGGACAACAAACTGCAAGAAGGACGCATGCGATGGAGCAGGCAAAGCCGCTGCCAGGGTATCTGGCGCAACGCTATCACGGTTGGAAAGCTACCGGCTATGCCGAGAATGAAGCATGGTACAGGCGTCTTGCCTCTGAAGGGCAGCACCCTCGGGCGATGGTGATTTCGTGTTGTGACAGCCGCGTGCATGTGACCTCCATCTTTGGCGCGGATCAGGGTGAGTTCTTTATTCACCGTAACATCGCCAATCTGGTGCCGTCGTTCGAGCCTGACGGGGCGCAGCACGGCACGTCTGCGGCGATTGAATATGCCGTCCGTGCGCTGAAGGTCGCGCATTTGATCGTGCTGGGGCATTCGGGCTGCGGTGGGGTGCAGGGCTGCATCTCCATGTGTCGGGGTGAAGCGCCGGAGCTTGAGGCCAAAGACAGCTTTGTCGGGCGTTGGATGGACATCCTGCGGCCCAAGTATGCCGAGGTGGCCGACCTCAAGGACCCCGCCGAACAGCAAAGCCAGCTGGAAAAGCACGCAGTCATCTGTTCGCTTGAAAACCTGATGACTTTCCCGTGGATCAAATCCGCCGTTGAGGAGGGAACCCTGACCCTGCACGGGCTGTGGACAGATATCGGCGAGGGCAATCTTCAGCACTACCTGCCCGAGAAAGAAGTTTTTTCGCCGGTCTAGGCTTGACGCTTGGGCATGGGGCGTTAAATGAACACTTGTTCATAAAAGGGGCGGCCCATGGATCAGATACTCTCCCTCGCTGCGACAAATCTGTTGTCGCCGATTATCCTGTGTTTCGTACTGGGGGTCTTGGCGGCCCTTGCACGATCTGACCTGAACTTCCCCGAAGCTGTGGCCAAGGGCATGTCGATCTACCTGCTGTTTGCCATCGGCTTCAAAGGCGGGGTGAGTGTCGCGCAAAACGGGATGGACCTGCAACTGGGCCTGTCGCTGCTGGCCGGTGTGATCCTGTCGGCGTTGCTGCCGCTGATCGCGTTCTGGATGCTGCAAGTGATGACGGGTCTCAGCCGGCTGGATGCCGCGGCGGTTGCGGCGCACTACGGCTCCATCTCCATCGTGACCTTTGTTGCGGCAACCTCCGTGCTGGAAAGCAGCGGGATCGCCGCCGAGGGCTACATGGTTGCCGTTGCCGCCGCGATGGAAGCGCCTGCGATCCTGTCGGCGCTTTGGCTGATATCGCGGGGCGGTGACGGGCGGCGCATGGATGGCGACCTGATGCGGGAAATCATGCTGAATGGCTCCAT
This sequence comes from uncultured Sulfitobacter sp., assembly GCA_937923365.1. Taxonomy (GTDB): domain Bacteria; phylum Pseudomonadota; class Alphaproteobacteria; order Rhodobacterales; family Rhodobacteraceae; genus Sulfitobacter. Next base: position 1,827 of record CALAIJ010000328.1, on the reverse strand, counting down.
CGTCCTGCTGGTGGGCGCCTTTGCTATCGGTGTCATTACAGGGGATGAGGGTCTTGCGCGCATCGAGAGCTTTATCGTCAACCCGTTCCAGGGCGTGCTGTGCCTGTTCCTGCTGGACATGGGGCTGGTCGCGGGGCGGGGCCTGCGCAGCGGCGGGGCGGTGCTGCGGCCCGGTCCCCTGTTGTTCGGGGTTCTGATGCCGCTTGTCGGATCGCTCTTTGGTCTGGGGGCAGGGCTGCTGATCGGTCTCAGCACGGGGGGCGTGGCGCTGATGATGGTGCTGTCGGCGTCTGCGTCCTACATCGCCGTGCCAGCTGCCATGCGCGTGGCACTGCCAGAGGCGAACCCCTCCGTCTATCTCACCCTATCGCTGGGGGTGACCTTTCCTTTCAACCTGACGCTTGGCATTCCGCTTTATGTGGCGATTGCCAGCGCGCTTACAGGGGGCTGAACTATGAAAACCCATCTTGCAAAACGTGTCGAGATTACCATCGAAACAGTCATGCAATCACGTCTGACGGATGCGCTGACGCGCGCGGGGGTGACGGGCTACACCGTGCTGCCTGTGCTGGGCGGGTCAGGCCGGTCGGGCGAGTGGAGCCGTCAGGGGCAGGTCAGCCGTGGCCAAGGCATGGTGCAGGTGATCTGCATCATCAAGCCCGAACGGGTTGATGACCTGCTGGAAGCGGCCTTTGCCGTGGTAGAGCGGCACATCGGTGTGGTGTCCGTCGTCGATTGCGAAGTGCTGCGGGCGGAGCGGTTCTAGGGCGGATTACGTTTAACGTGGCATTAACCGATTCTCTGAGAGGATCGGTCTATGGAACATCAAACTGTCACGCTGAAACTGCCTCAGAACCTGCTGACCCGCGCGTCGAGTGTTGCGCAGGCGCAGGACGTCACGATTGGCCATCTGGTCCGTAAACTTCTGAGCAAGGAAGTAGACCGCCAATTGAATGCGAAGACGTCCAACCGGACGGATGAGCGGCTCGTCGCTGCCCTTCAGGCGCTTCTCGCCACGCAAATGGCCCTTGCGGAAAGTTGGGAGGACCTCGCCCTGCGCCTTGCGGAGGAAGGCTACGAACTGCGCCCCGCAGGCGGTGGATTGACCATGCATCGCCGCCCTTGTGGCACCCGCCTGTGCAAAGCTTCCGAGCTGGGGTTTCCGTACCGCGCGCTGGTCAAACGCTTCGGCGCGGGCATGCCCGGCCATCCCCATGGCGCGCTCAATCTGGTGTTCGACAGACTGCCACCGCACCAGGACAGTTTACCTCTGGAAGGGGATGCCACCTTTGAGGTCATCGATTTTGACGCTTGAGACCGTGACCCTGCGCCTGCCGCGCGCGCTGCTGGCAGATGCCCAGCGACTGGCCCATGAACGCGGGATAACTGTGGGCGCGATGATCCGGCACTATCTGGAACATGAAACGACCAAACCGCCAGAAACACTTCCGGAAAAGACTGTGCGGCTCACCACACCGATTTTCGAGAGAGCGAGGAATTGGGACGATCTGAGCGACCAACTGCATCAGGCGGGCACCACCCTCAAACCCCATGGCACGGGTCTGGCGCTTTATGACGCGCGGACGGGAAAATACATTTGCAACACGTCAAAAGCGGGCTTCAAGTATCGCAAACTGGTCAAACGCTTCCGGGCGGTGATGCCGGGTCATCCCCATGGCGCGCGGTATCTGCCGAAGCCGCAACAACATACCCCGGCTTTCGACGTGATTGAATGGCCACACGAAAAAGGGGGCCGCAAAGCCCCCTTTGAAACGCATCTTTGGCAGGCGCTTTAGCCTTTCTTGAGGACCTCACGGCCCAGCAATT
>CALAIJ010000327.1 GCA_937923365.1 uncultured Sulfitobacter sp. | reverse complement strand
CTTGTTTGAGCCGATGGCCATCGGGCCCGTCACGGCAAAGAACCGTTTCTATCAGGTGCCCCATTGCAACGGAGGTGGCTACCGGGATCCGTCAGCGGTTGCCGAGATGCGCGGGATCAAGGCGCAGGGCGGCTGGGGTGTGATTTTCACCGAGCAATGCGAGATGCACCACACCTCCGAAATCGCCCCGTTCATTGAGTTGCGTTTGTGGGACGACGACGACATTCCGATGATCGCGAAAATGGCGGACCGGATGAAAGAGCATGGCGCGTTGGCGGGGATCCAGCTGGCATACTCCGGCATCAACGGGCCTAATCTTTATACCAAAGAGGTTCCGCTTGCGCCCTCTGCGATGCCCATCCGGACCTTTACCAATGACCCCGTACAGGCCCGCGCATTGGACAAGCAAGACATCAAGGACCTGCGGCGCTGGTTTGTGAACGCGGCCATACGGTCGCGCAGGGCAGGGTTTGATCTGATTTGTCTTTACGGTGCCCACGGGTTTGGAATTTTCCAGCACTTCCTGTCGACGGCCACGAACCACCGCACGGATGAATACGGCGGCTCGCTCGAGAACCGTGCGCGGTTTGTGCGCGAAGTGGTCGAGGATGTGCGCGACGCTGTGGGCGACACGATGGGGATCACCTTGCGCCTGTCGCTGGACGAGATGATCGGTGATCTGGGTTTTGCCAATTCGGAGGTGCGCGACTTTGTCGAGATGCACAAGGACCTGCCTGATCTTTGGGACCTGGCCCATGGCGCGTGGGAGGATTGCTCGGGCCCTTCGCGGTTCAAGGAGGAGGCCGCCCAGTTCGATCTGGTCACAGGGATCAAATCCCTGACCTCCAAGCCTGTCGTGGGCGTGGGGCGCTTTACCAGTCCGGATGTCATGGTCAAACAGCTCACGTCCGGGACGCTTGATTTCATAGGCTGCGCCCGCCCGTCGATTGCCGACCCGTTCCTGCCCAGAAAGATCGAGGAAGGCAGGATCGAGGACATCCGCGAATGCATCGGTTGCAACATCTGCATCACGGGCGACATGACCATGTCGATCAGCCGCTGCACACAAAACCCGACCTTCATGGAAGAGTGGCGCAAGGGTTGGCATCCCGAACAGATGAACCGGCAAGGCGCATCATCCAACGTCCTGATCGTCGGGTCCGGTCCTGCGGGTCTTGAGGCCGCGCGCGCCTGTGCGGAGCGTGGATATGATGTGGCCTTGGCCGAAGCAGGCGACATTCTGGGCGGGCGCGTCGCAAAGGAACGCCTGCTGCCGGGGTTGTCCGCATGGGGTCGGGTCGCGGACTACCGCGCATTTCAACTGTCCCAAAAGCCCAACGTAGAGACATATTTCGCCTCTGGACTCGACGCCGCGCAAATTCTGGAGTTCGGTTTTGAGAACGTCTGCATCGCGACCGGATCAAGCTGGCGCGCGGATGGTGTTTCGCGCCAGCACGTCGTGCCGATGCCGATAGATGCCGCGATGCCAGTCTATACGCCGGATGACCTGATGGCAGGGCGCATGCCTTCCGGCAACGTCACGGTCTACGATGATGACCACTATTACATGGGCGGGGTACTGGCCGAGCTTTTGATCCAGAAAGGCTGTGACGTGACGTTGGTGACCCCCTGCGCCTACGTTTCTGACTGGACCAACAACACGCTGGAGCAAGCCGAGATTCACAAGCGCCTTGCCCTGATGGGGGTCGATATCCAATTGAATCGTGGCGTGGTCAGCATCAACGCAGACGGGGTCACGACCAACTGCACATATACAGGTCAAACCCGCGAACAGGCGGCGGATGCTGTTGTTGTGGTGGCATCCAGACTGCCGGATGACGCGGTCTTTCATGCGCTGAATGCACGACAGGCTGATTGGGCGGATGCAGGGATCGCCTCCGTCAAGCTGATCGGTGACGCCAACGCACCGGGACCCATTGCATGGGCAACCTATGCGGGCCACCGCTATGCGCGTGAGCTGGACGGGGAAGACATTGGCGATGCATTGCCGTTTCGCCGCGAGGTTGCATCACTTGCGCAATGAGGATGGTCCTTGACCCCAGTGCCCGGGAACGACGTCAAACGGTTTGACCGGACTGCTGTCGACCGCGGCAAGTCCCGCCTTTGCGAAGCCGTGCGTGATCTAGTCCGTACGCCCGTCAAAGGTGCCTAACGCGCCATAAAGATCGGGCCGCCGATCGCGGAAGACGCCCCAATAGCGACGGGTCTCTGCAATCGCATCAAGATCGAATTCGGCAGTTAACACATGGTCATCCTCACGGGCCGCCTGTGCCACCTTTTGCCCGAATTGATCGGCAATGAACGATCCGCCAAGAAACTGCATGCGCAAGGTATCATCTTTGGTGGCGACCTCTTCTCCGACGCGGTTTGATGCGAGGACGGGCACGATGTTGGCGCCGGCATGGCCACACATTACTGTTTGCCAATGTGGAATGCAGTCTGCATCGGGGCGAGTGGGTTCTGACCCGATGGCGGTGGGGTACAGCAACATCTCGGCGCCCTGCAGGACCATGCAACGCGCTGCTTCGGGAAACCACTGGTCCCAACAGATCGCGGCCCCGATCCGGCCAAAGGCGGTGTCCCAGACTTTGAAGCCCGTATCACCGGGGCTGAAATACTGCTTTTCCTGGTAGGCGATGTCATTGGGAATATGCGATTTGCGGTACACACCCATCACGCTGCCGTCGGCGTCGATCATGGCCAACGTATTGAAAAAGCTCTGTCCTGCCCGCTCAAAGAACGAAATGGGCAGCACCACCCCCAACTCGGCTGCGACTTTGGAGAAATGCCGTACCGCGGCGTTTTCGTCGACGGTTGTGGCAAGGGCCAGATGCTTGTGCGCCTGCTCGATGCAGAAATACGGTGTCTCGAACAACTCCTGAATGAGGATGACATTGGCGCCTTGATGCGCGGCCTTGCGCACCAGCGCCTCTGCCTTGGCGATGTTGTTCTGTATGTCCCAAGAGCAGCTCATCTGGGTCGCGGCGAGTGTGACGTTACGCATTGACAGGTACTCCTACTTTGGGTTGCTGCTGGGTGATGCAGTGAATGTTCCCGCCGCCATCGGCGATGGTGTTGGTCATCACGCCCACAACTTCGCGGTCGGGAAACAGGCGGGCCAAGACGTCCAATGCCTCTTGGTCGTGTTTGGGAAAGCCGTATTGCGGGACGATCACTCCGCCGTTGACCAGATAGAAGTTGATGTAGGACAGAAAGCGGCGCGTGCCGTCCGCCATCCGGTCAACGGGTGGTGCGGTGACTTGATGCACGACCAGCGGGTCGCCCTTTGCATCGGTTGCGGCCTCCAGAATGGCGCGGTTGTCCAGCAGGCTTTGATAGTCGGAATCTTGCGGATCAGCGCTGACTTGACACAGGACGCCACCGGGGACAAAGGCCGCGACCACGTCCACATGGCCGTTGGTCGAATCGTTCTCCAACGTCCGGTTCAGCCAGATCACTTTCGACAGACCCAACTGATTGCAAAGCTCTTGTTCAAACGCCTCAGGCGAGGGGCCGCCGTGACGGGTGCGGTGTTCATAGCACTGGCGCGTAACAACGCAGGTCCCTTTGTCGTCGATGTTCAGCGCCCCCCCTTCGTACACCATTGAGGAGCGGCGATGCACGGCGCCGGCAAGTTCGATCACACGGGCGGCAACCAGAGCGTCCTTTTCGTGGGGCCAACCGGAGCCCCAGCCGTCAAAGACCCAATCCACACCAGCAAGTGTGCCGTCCGCGCCCAGCACAAAAGTTGGCCCATTGTCGCGCAGCCAGCTGTCGTCCAGCGGGCAGGCCACAAGCGTTATGTTCTGATCGTCCTGAAGGTCTTCGACCCCGTCGCAGTTGTCGGGATCATAGAGCATCGTCAACGGCTCGAACCTCGCGATGGCGCGGGCAACCTCTGCGAATTCGGCACGCGCTTGGGGCAGGGTATCGCCAAAGGTCAGGTGGGCGCAGTGCCAGGACATCCATGTTCGCTCGTGCGGGGCCCATTCTGCGGGCATGGTGTATGGGGTCATGCGTGACGGCGTCCTTGCTTGTTGTCAGCGATATTCTGCGTGACAGGCAAAGGAATGTCGAACACTTGGCCGGTCCGGACCGGCAGAAGGGCCGCGTCTTGGGCGCGCGCGCCCTGTTTATGTCAAAGAAAGTCGTCGCGCCGTGGTGTAAAGCAGTCAACCAATGTGCCCGGTTCAAGACAGACGCAGCCATGAGGCACATTTGACGGGATCACGAAACTGTCGCCCGCTGCGACCTCGCGCTCCTGATCGCCCACGGTAAAGCGGTAACGGCCACTTTCCACGTAAGTGGATTGAACATGCGGGTGTTGGTGAAGCGCGCCAATCGCCCCCGATGCATCAAACCGAAACGCGACCACCATCAGATCAGGGTGATCTGACAGCACCTGACGGGTGACATCTTCGGCGGTTGGGACAATGGGAAATTCGGACATTTGTGACCTCGCGTAAAGTTCAGGAAAACAGCATGCCGCCGTTGATGTCGACATTCGTGCCTGTGACGAAAGCAGAATCCGCGCAGGCAAGGAACAGGATCAGATTGGCCGTATCCTCAGGGGTGCCCTGCCGTTTAGCGGGGGCCGAGGCCTCTAGCCCGCGCCGTGCGGCATCAGGTGTGTGAACGTTATGAAAGTCGGTGTCGATCATGCCGGGGCACAAGGCATTCACGCGGATGTCCGGCCCCAGTTCCTTGGCCAGCCCGCGGGTCATGGTCATCACCGCGCCTTTTGAGGTGGCGTAGGCAACGGCCCCCATGCCGCCTCCATCGCGCCCTGCCTGACTGGCCAGATTGACGATTGCACCGGATGTCATGTGGGCAAGGCAGGCACGGGTCATCCTAAAGGTGCTGGTCAGGTTCAGATCCATCACGGTCTGCCAATGCGCGTCCGTCATCTCGGCGATTTTGACGCGCGCGACAAGTCCGCCTGCGTTGTTGACCAACACGTTGATCCCGCCAAATTCGGCCATGGTCCTGGCGACAAGCGCATCGACGTCTGCCTGTTTGGTCAGATCGCCTTGCATGGCAAAGGCGCGTCCGCCCTGCGCAGTGATCCGCGCCACGGCATCATCAGCGCCTGTGCTGCTTGAAAAGTAGTTCAGCGCGACATTGGCGCCTTCTGACGCCAGCTTGATCGCTGCGGCCATTCCGATGTCACGGCCCGCCCCTGTGACGATAGCAGTTTGCCCTTCAAGTTTCATGGCCTGTCCTTTGCGTATTGGTAAGAGGTACGGCCTTGCCTTGGCCGGTCGCTGATTCTGGAATTCTCAATACTGGTATACTAGTCGTTTATCTGGTATGCCAGTCGAAACCGTGTCGCCGCGGTTTTGCCGCGTGCCATGCAGGGGGCCTTGACGGACGCATGTTTGCGATGGTTTCGTTTTGGCGAGGAGTCCGCTAAGAAGTCCAACGACCAACTCAGTATGGAGACGGCGCCATGGCGCAAGTAACACAACTCGGTGCGCGACGGACCAGTGTTGATGACATCTTTGACCACCTGCGCGACGAGATTTTGTCGTTGCAACTGCGTCCCGGTGACAAGATCTCCGAAGCTGATATCGCCGCGCAGTTCGGTGTGTCGCGCCAACCCGTTCGCGATGCCTTTAGCCGTTTGGCCAATCTTGATCTTTTGTTGATTCGGCCTCAGCGCGCCACCGAGGTGAGGCGGTTCTCACAGCGCGAGATCGTGAAGTCGCGGTTTGTGCGCGCAGCTCTTGAAACAGAGGTTCTGCGCCGTGCTGCGCAACATTGCGATGCCGAAGGGGCCGCGCAGCTTGAAGCATCTCTTGTTGCGCAAGAGCAGGCCATCAAGGACGGAGACGTCGAAAAATTCGGCGCGCTGGACTACGATTTTCACAAATGTCTTTGCCAGATCGGGCAGGTGGATTTCGCCTTTGACGTGATCCAGACCGAAAAGTCCAAGGTTGACCGCTTGTGCCTGCTGAGCCTGTCCAAAGAGAACCGTATGCCCGAACTGGTGCAGGACCACCGTGCGATTGCGCAGGCGGTCATGAATCATGATGCCGAACGGGCGGTCGAGTTTGGTGTGCGCCACCTGTCGCGGTTGGACGATACGATCAAGGCCATCTCCGAGACGAATGCGAACTACTTTGAGCCTGCCTAATCCTGATGAATCAGAAGAGTGGACGCTTGTTGTCCGGCGCACCGTGACAGCCTGACCCTCAGGTCGGCACCTCTGAACAACTCCCGATACCGATAATACTGAACGTTTCGACGGCAACCATGTGATGGGTCAGTTCACAGTTGACAATTCTAGTATACTAGTCTTCTTTGAGTGCAATCAACGGCGCGGGCCGCCCGATAAGGGACCCGTCAAGTTGAGAAAAGGGTTCAAAAACTCAAGGGAGGACATCATGTTCCACACACTAACAAAATCATTGGTCGGCGCTGCTGCTTTGGCCGTTCTGGGCTGCGCGGCAAGCGCGGCCGAGTGGCGCGGCTGGAATATTCACGTTGACGGGTATCCTAACACCGTTGCCATGGACAAGTTTGCCGAACTGCTGGCCGACAAGACCGGCGGCGAAATCACATTGCAGATGTTCCACGGCGGGACTTTGGGCAGCCAGCCCGATGCGGTAGAGCAGGTACGCTTGGGCGGTCTGGAAATCGGCAACTTCAACCTGGGCCCCATCGGTCCGATTGCAGCCGAAGCAAACGTTGTATCCTTGCCGTTTATCTTCAAGGACGTGCCACACATGTTCCGTGTGCTGGACAGCGAAGGGGGTCAGGCGATCGCGGCAGGCATGGCGGCCAAGGGTCTGATGCCTTTGGCGTGGTATGATGCCGGCGCGCGGTCATTCTACAACGGTGACAAGCCGATCAACACGCCCGCAGACGTCGTGGGCATGAAGGTCCGCGTGATGAACAACGATCTGTTCACAGGCATGATCGCCGAGCTTGGCGGCAATCCGTCACCCATGGCCTTTGCCGAGGTCTATCAGGCGCTGAAAACCGGCGTTGTGGATGGCGCGGAAAACAACTGGCCGTCCTACGAATCCACCGGTCACTTCGAGGTTGCAGGTTACTATTCGCTCTCCCAGCACCTGATCATCCCGGAGTGTATCTGCATCAATACCGACACGTTCAACGCGCTGTCGGCGGACATGCAGGCGGCGGTGACTGCGGCTGCTCAAGAGTCTGCGTTGATGCAACGTGATCTCTGGGCCGCGCGCGAGGCGGTCAGCCGCAAGGCTGTCGAAGACGCGGGCGTTGTCGTGAACGAAGTGGCCGACAAAGCGCCGTTCCAGGCGGCAATGGGTCCGGTCTATGAGGCCTATTTCGAGACGAACCCCGGCCTGCGCTCTTTGGTCGAGCTTATTCAGGCCACAGACTAAGCGCGTTTCGATGTAAGCTAAGAATGCCCGGCTTCGCAAATCCGAAGTCGGGCATTGCTCTTGCCGGAGAAATTTGATGTCCGATGCCACTTCCATACCCGTTTCTGTACGGCGGATGACCGCGACACTTGATATGATCGCCTTTGCCTGTCGGGTTCTGACGGGGGTCGCCTTGGTCGTGCTGACCGTTATATTTGGCTGGCTGGTCTTTGGCCGTTACGTGCTGAACGCTACCCCCACATGGGTCGAGCAGGTGGCATTGTTGTTGGTGATGGTCATCGCCTTTCTGGGCGCAGCGGTTGGCGTGCACGAAAACACCCATCTGTCCGTGCTGATCCTGCGCAACAGCTTGCGGCGACGGATGCGTAAGGTGCTGGTGGTTCTGAGCGATCTGATCATGGGCGGATTCGGCGCGATGATGCTTTGGTACGGCGCCAAGCTAACGATTTTCAAATGGGGCTCTTTGATCCCGCTTATTCAGGTTCCGGAAGGTCTTCGGTCTTTGCCACTGACGATTGGTGGCGGCCTGATCCTTTTGTTTTCCATAGGTCATCTGATCCGCCTGTTTCTGGGCGTTGATGACCGTAGCGACAGTCTGGAATAGGGGCCTGCCATGGGCATTTTCGTTCTTCTGGGAATATTCGCATTCTGTGTGGTGATCGGGACTCCGGTTGCCTTTGCGCTGGGCATCTCTGCCATCGCGGCCTTCTGGTACGAAGGGCTGCCATTGCTGATCGGGTTTCAACGCATCGTCTCGGGTATCAATGTCTTTGCCCTGATGGCGATCCCGTTTTTCATCTTCGCAGGGGAGCTGATGTTCCACGGCGGCATCGCCATGCGACTGGTGCGCTTTGCGTCTGCTGCCGTCGGGGCAGTGCGCGGGGGTCTTGGGATTGTGAACGTCTTTTCCTCGATGCTTTTTGGTGGCATCTCAGGCTCCGCCATCGCGGACATCTCGGCCCTGGGATCGATCCTTGTGCCCGTCATGAAAGAAAAGGGCTATGACGCCGACTATGCGGTGAACGTCACGGTGACGTCTTCCATCGCAGGCATCATCATTCCGCCAAGCCACAACATGATCATCTTTGCGATTGCCGCTGGTGGTGGGATATCCATCTCCAAGCTGTTCCTCGCAGGTGTCGTCCCGGGCATACTGATGTGTATCTGTCTTGCGATGGCCGCCTATCTGGTCGCCGTAAAACGTGGCTATCAGGGGGAGCAGTTTCCGGGCTGGACCGCCCTTGCCATGGCCTTCTTTGGCGCAATCCCCGGTCTGCTGACTGCCGTGATTATCGTGGGTGGCGTTTTGTCGGGCGTCTTTACAGTGACCGAGTCAGGCGCGTTCGGGGCGATCTACGCTTTCGTCGTGACGTTGATCGTCTACCGTTCGATCACCTGGGAGAATTTCCTGGCCGCAGTTTCGTCGTCCGTGCGGACCACCGCGATGGTGATGATCCTGATCGCCTGCGCAGGCGCGTTTGCCTACATGCTGACGTTCTACCGTGTGCCAAACAAGACCGTAGACCTGCTGACGGGTTTGACGGACAATCCCATTCTGATCCTGCTGATGATCAACATAGCACTTCTGGTGCTGGGTATGATTATGGATATGGCGGCGCTGATCCTGATCTGCACGCCCATCTTCCTGCCTGTGGCCAATTCGCTCGGGATTGATCCGCTGCAGTTTGGCATGATCTTGTTGGTCAACCTTGGCCTTGGTCTGTGCACGCCGCCGGTGGGGTCATGCCTGTTTGTGGGGTGCGCTGTCGGGAAACTGCCGATGGAGCAGGCAGTTCGCACGATCTGGCCATTTTATCTGGCGATCTTCGTGGCGCTGATGTTGATTACCTTTGTGCCGGCTGTCTCTCTGACGTTGCCCCGTTTGATCGGGGGCTAGGCACCGCCGGACGTATCGCTGGTATGCACTCAAATCGCAAAGCCTGTCGCAAATTTTGCAGCGGGCCACAGTACGCAGCGGTCAATCAACATCGCTGTAGGGCGTGGATTTCAAAGTGGTCTTTACCTCGTGCGACTTTGCCCGCAAATTCAGGGCGAATTCACGCAGCCAAAGGGACGCCTTTGGTCTTGCCAGAAAGAGGGCCTAGGCCATGAAAGACGCGGCAGATGCACTGCGCGAGAATGTCTCCGCCCCGTTTGAGCGGGCACGGGCCATGCCGCCTTCGGTCTACACGTCAGAGGATTTTTTGGCGCGCGAAATAAGCGATATTTTTGCCAAAGACTGGTTCTGCGTGGGCCGTGCCTCTGCATTGGCAAAGACGGGCGACTACGTCACGCTGGAACTGGCAGGTCAGCCCATCATCGTGCTGCGGGACGGGCAAGGCGCGTTGCGGGCGATGTCCAATGTTTGCCGCCACCGCATGTCGACGCTGCTTGAGGGGCGCGGCAACACCCGCAGCATCGTCTGCCCCTACCACGCGTGGACCTACAACCTTGATGGCAGCCTGCGCGGTGCGCCAGCGATGACGTTGAACGAGGGCTTTTGCAAGACCGACTACCAACTGCCCGACATCCGTTGTCAGGAATGGCTGGGCTGGGTGTTTGTTTCGCTCAACGCGGATGCGGCCGATGTGGCCGACCAACTGGCAAAGGTCGCCGAGATGGTCAGCGACTACGACATGACAAACTATACAGAGACCTTTTTCGAAACCCATATCTGGGACACCAACTGGAAGGTCCTCGCCGAGAATTTCATGGAAAGCTACCATCTACCCGTCTGCCACGCAGGCACCATCGGCGGCCTGTCCAAGCTGGAAGAAATGATCTGCCCGCCCGGGGAAGAGGCGTTCAACTATCATACGATCCTCAAGGACGATTCCCTGCGCATCGCGATGGCACACCCCTCCAACACCCGCATGAAAGGCGAGCGTCGGCGCACCACGTTCCTGTTGGCGATCTACCCCAGTTTGCTGATCACACTGACGCCGGGATACTTTTGGTACCTCAGCCTGCATCCGCACGGTGTTGGGCAGGTGCACATCAGTTTTGGCGGGGGCATGTCCGACGATTATGCCGGTGACGCAGATGCGCAGGCCAATTTTGTCACGCTGAAGACCCTCTTGGACGCCGTCAACGTCGAGGACAAAGGCTGCACCGAAAAGGTCTATCGCGGGCTGTGTTCAAGCGCTGCCGACCCCGGCCATCTATCACATCTGGAGCGGCCCAACTACGACTTTGCCCATTACATCAACGCACGTATCCAGCGTGGGTCCGAAGGCGCCTGAGGCCAGACAGTCAAAGCCCTGCAGAGAGCCGCTGCAACAGCGCGTCCATCATCGCGTCGCAGGCATCCAGTTGCGCTGTTGTGATGTATTCGTCCGGCTTGTGACCCTGCGCCATCGACCCCGGCCCGCAGACCACCGTTGGCACGCCAAGCTGTGATGAAAAGAGCCCGCCTTCGGTGCCAAAAGCCACTTTGATCGTTGTGTTTGCGCCCGTCAGGGATTGAGCCAATCGGGTCACCTCACTGTTCACCGGCGTGTTCAGCGATGGATAGCTGTTGGTCACCTCAATCGTGATATCCGCCATCGGAAACGTCTTGCGCAGGTCTGCCAGATAGCGGTCCCGACAGCCTTCGATACGCGCGAGGATCGCCTTAGGATCATCCTGCGGCAGAGCGCGGATTTCGAACATGAAGGTTGTCTTGTTCGGGACAATGTTCAATGCGGTCCCGCCTGACAGGGTACCCACATGAAGCGTTGTATAGGGGACATCATAATCCGCATCGCGTGTGCCGCTTGCCGCGATGTCGTCCTGGATCTCGCGGATCGTGCCGATCATGTCGCAGGCCATGTAGATAGCGTTCAGCGCGGTGGGTGCCAGCGCCGAATGCCCCTCGCGGCCCGTCGTTGTCACCCGCGCGGCAGTCTTGCCTTTGTGGCCCGTGGCAACGGCCATCGAGGTTGGCTCTCCTACGATACAGAACTGCGGGGTAAAGGGCGCTTGCGCGAGCATATCAATCAGGGAGCGGACGCCAACGCAGCCCACTTCCTCGTCATAGGACAGGGCGATGTGAAGAGGGGTCTCCAGTTGCAGGTCGGCCGCCTTGATCGCTGTGCGCAGGGCACTGGCGACAAAGCCTTTCATATCTGTCGTGCCCCGACCAAAAAGCTTGCCGTCGCCCTCGGTCATCTCGAAGGGTGGCACGGTCCAATCCTGACCCGCAACAGGCACAACATCCGTGTGCCCAGAGAGCAGCACACCGGGGCGGTCGGTGGGACCAACCGTGGCATAAAGGTTCGCCTTCTGCCCCGTCTCGTCTTTTATTAGCGTCACTTCCGCGCCCGCATCGCGCAGCAAGTCCGCGCAGTAGGTGATCAGCGCCAGATTGGGATCGGCACTGATGGTTGGAAAAGCGATCAGGTCGCGCAGCAGATCTTTGGTTAGCATCATGCCTCTCTTTTGCTCTACTCAAACAGGAAACCCTGCGCCCGTACAGAGGTGCTAAGGCCTGCGCGCCAAGCTGCGCTATGAGGGTGCACATCACGCCCGGCATCACTGATCGCGTAACAGTCACCAAAAGCGACAGCCGCAGCATGATTTCAGTCCGGCTGCGACGAAGCAAAGCAGGCGATACGGCCAAAGCAGTCTTTGCACCGACGAAGGGGCTACCCCATCCCGTGCAGCGCCAACACGCGCTGTGTCGCGGGGCGCTGCATCACGGCGGCTGCATGGGTGGCCAGTTTGGGATAATCCGCCAGCGTCACGCCTGCGATTTCCGACATGCGAGACATCAAGAAAAGATAGGGATCGCAGTAGCTGTATGTCGCACCCAGTGCCCATGGGCCGAACGCCAGATCGCCTTCCAGAAACGCAGCGCAATCGCGTAGGTTGTCCGGCATG
>CALAIJ010000326.1 GCA_937923365.1 uncultured Sulfitobacter sp. | reverse complement strand
GCGACCAACAGCTACAAGCGTCTGATCCCCGGCTTCGAGGCCCCCGTGCTGCGCGCCTATTCCGCGCGTAACCGTTCAGGCTGCGTGCGTATCCCGTGGACAGAAAGCCCCAAAGCCAAGCGCGTCGAGGCCCGCTTCCCCGATCCGGCGGCAAACCCCTACCTGTGCTTTGCAGCCCTGTTGATGGCCGGCCTTGACGGCATCAAGAACAAGATCAACCCCGGCGAGGCGATGGACAAGAACCTCTATGACCTGCCTGCCGAGGAACTGGCCGATATCCCGACGGTCTGCGGCTCCCTGCGCGAAGCCATGGAAGAGCTGAAGGCCGATATGGACTTCCTGCTGGCCGGTGACGTGTTCACCAAAGACCAGATCGAAGGCTACATCGACCTCAAGATGGAAGAGATCGAAACCTACGAGCACACGCCGCACCCTGTTGAGTTCGGCATGTACTATAGCTGCTAACCAGCGCAGTGAACCAATCTGACAAAGGCGTCCCCTGCCAAGGGGGCGCCTTTTTTATGAGCGCGCTAAATCGCCCCAATTCCCACATTGTCCTGTCATGATTGACCGCCACCTTGGGTCGAGATAGTAAATCCTCAGGACCGTGCCATGACCACAGAAGCAGATTTCGCCGCCCGCCTGCAACGGATCGAAGCGCAGCCAGGCAACAACCTGACCAAGCGCCACGCAGGCACGCTGCACCCCCGCCAAAGCCGTTTCGAGACGGGCGTTGATTTTTTCGAACACCTGTTCAGCCCGAAGTTTGCCTTGGGTGCGGCGGCTTTCGTTTGCTTTGCCATTTACGCGCTTACCCCGCGCACGGAAGCACAGATCGCCGCTGACAAAGCGGCACACGAACGCAAAGTCCGCTACAACATCTACCACGCGGCCAACGTCAAACCCGAAGATGTGGCCGCTGTCGCCCAGCAACGACGCGCAGACGAAATTCGCGACGCAGAAGCCCTGGCCGCCGACAGGTCGCGCTGATGCCCACGAAATGGCCCCGTTTGTTGCATGCTTTTGCCGCGTCGCGATGCCACTTGGTCTAGAAAAGCACTATCAAAGACAGAGGCCCCCAGATGAGCACCAGCTTTGAAGACCGTATTGCCAAGCTAGAAGCAAACAAGCCTGCGCCCGCGCCGCGCGCGCAGCCTCGCCCTGCCCCCAAGGCGCCGAAATCAGGCATTCCGTTCATCGGCTTGGGCATTCCAGCCACGATCATCGCAGTCGGGATTGTCATCTTTACGCTCAACTTTGAGCGCAGCGGCCTTGCCGCCGATCCCTTCGTTGCTTTGGAAGAAAACCGCAAAGGCGACACCGCGTTCGAGAAATGCGTGAATGACCTGCAGTTTCAGGCCGAACTCAAGGCGCAAGGTCATGCGAACCCGCGGTTTGCCGCCATGCTGATGTGTGGCTAACCCCTACCCACAAGCATCCTTTCACGAAATGGTCACATTTGAACGCCGAAGCGGCCCCATTTTAACCATTTTGAAACGCCAAAAGAACCAAGTCAGCACGAAAGGGAAGCGCAAGACATGTCAAACGAAGCCATCTTTGCCGCCCGCGTGAACCGCATCAACAAGTCCGCACATGGAATTCGCCGCGCCAAGACACCTTCGGCGCGCCGTTTTGGCGAACGCCTGCTGACGCCGATCATGCTGGTCTGCTGTATGGCTGGCGGCATGACTGCCGCTTGGGATGCGATGGACCGTCCAACCGACACGCCTTTGACATTCGCAGGCGATCTGACCAGCCAATTGATCTCCTACATCAGCACGATCTAAACGAACCACGCGACCCGACCCCCAAGGTTGAGTGTCCGCCCCGCGTGCTTTCCCCTTTGCTTGCGCCCATGGGGCCGTTAATGTCGGCTCCAAGTTCAAACGTAAGGGGGGCTTTCATGCGTCATTTCAAGACAACACTTATCTCCGCCACACTGGCTGCCGCGCTGGCAGGACCTGTGGTTGCGGCTCAATGCGGCAACAATGCGGGCGGTTTCAACGCCTGGAAGGCGGCTTTCGCCTCTGAGGCAAAGCGTGCTGGCGTCGGTGACCGTGGCCTTGCCGCCTTGGTAAATGCGAAATACGCCACGGGCACGATCAAAGCGGACCGCAATCAGAAGTCGTTCAAATACAGCTTGGACAAGTTCATGAAAGTACGCGGCGCGCCTGCCATCGTTTCCAAAGGCCGCAAACTGAAAAGCCGCAATCCGGGCTTCTATGCCTCGCTTGAGAAACGCTATGGCGTGCCTGCGGGCGTTCTGCTGGCCATTCACGGCATGGAAACCGGCTTTGGCGGGTTCATGGGCAACTCCTCCGTTGTGTCTGCCATCACCACATTGGCCTATGACTGCCGCCGCTCCGCATTCTTTGTGCCACACGCCATTGGCGCGCTGAAACTGGTGGATCGCGGCTCCATTTCCGGTAGCACCAAAGGGGCCAAGCACGGCGAGTTGGGCCACACCCAGTTCCTGCCCGGCAACGCGCTGCAATACGGCGTTGATGGCTCAGGTGATGGCCGCGTGGACCTGTACAATCAGGCGGATGCCATGGCCTCCACCGCAAACTTCCTGCGCAAAAAGGGCTGGAAGGCGGGCCAAGGCTATCAGCAAGGCCAACCCAACTATCGCGTGCTAAAGCAATGGAATGCGGCAACCGTATACCAGCAATCTTTGGCCATCATGGGCGCACAGATCGACGGCTAAAATCACACGCAGCGCCCGCGGGTCGGGCGCTGCACCCCCCATTTCACCCTTCCCATAAACTCAAAAGCCACACCAGCGCAGGGTGCCACAGCAGCCCTCTTGCGCAACGCTCCCCCCTTGCCTATCTCACGGTCCAAGGGTCAGGCCCCTGCCGTCCGCATTCCGGTGAAGTCCTGTATTGAGCAACACACCTTCAATCTCTTGGATTGATGGGCAACGCGGACCCCCTTCACTGTCCACAGAGATCAGGAGTGTTCGACATGACAACCCAAATCCCTTCCGTGGCTGTGCTGAAAACGCAGGCCAAAACCTTGCGCAAAGACCTTGCCACGCGTGGCCAGACCATCAGCCATGCCGCAGCGCTCGAGACCGTCGCCCATCAATGGGGCGCGCGCGACTGGAATACCGCTGCGGCGCAGGCAGCTTCGTCAGCGACAGGCTGGGCGCCCGGTGACCGCGTTCAAGGCCGCTATCTGGGCCATCCCTTTTCGGGTGTGGTCAAAGCAGCGCGGCAAGCGTCCTCGGGCTTTTGGTCACTGACCTTGCGCTTTGACGCGGCAATCGACGTGGTAACCTCCGCGCATTTCAGCGCCTTTCGCCGTCAGGTGAATGCGACTGTCAATGCCGATGGGCACTCGCCTCAGAAAACCTCTGACGGGGTGCCTCACCTGCAGGTACAGCGCGCCTGAAGCCAGCCCCCTCTGCGCAATTGTGCGGAGGGGATCGCTATCCGATGACGCGGCAGTATTCGAGCACGTATTGATCGTAGAGGTCTGTAAAGGCACGCGCTTTTTCACCAACATCAGGCCCTTCGTGCAGGATGAAAAAGGACAGGCTGTCGTGAAAGACATAAGGTTCAACCCCTACGCGGGATGACGGTGTGACGGGCTTGCTGCGGGCCTGCGATTGAATGCAGAATTCGGGTATCTCGTGACGCGCGACGGCATCACCCAACATCTTGAAGCGGATCATCGCAAGCCCGCGTGCATCTTCGCCTTCGCTGTCCGCTGAAGGCGGATCCGAGGCAATGAACTTGACGCCTCCGTCCATGTTCCACGCCGTCATGCGCATGTCGAACACGAAGGAGGACCACAATTGCATGCCGTGGTCATCCTTGGGCTTGTAAACCCAAGTGGTCATCGTGCACCCGTCGATTTCCACACGGTGTTCAGCCTGATCGGTTGTATTGGTCGACGCCGCAACAATTGCCCAGATCAGATCCTCTTGCGCTTGCGTGGCCTGAGCCTCATGCGCGGCGCCAATGACGAACAAAGCCCATAACCCGATGTTTTTAATCATATTTTCGCCCCTACGTGCGCATTAGCCGGATAGGTTGGTCCCAAGGGCGGGTCCCTTGCCCCTTTGCGTTTGTCGCCCAGATGGCCCGGTCCTGCAACCAAACTGCGGCCCAAAAACGACGCCTTGTGAGGTCGCTCTCTGTCAAACATCGTGCCAAAATCTGTCCCACGCTGAGGGCAGACCACGATAAGGCCCGACATGAACCAGCATTACCGCGAAACC